>JAGBCU010000051.1 GCA_017937865.1 Clostridia bacterium
AAAAGCTAACAGACAGTATATTCCGTGTGATATACTGTCTGTTATTTGTTTATTAATTCGGAACGGTGGTGGGTAGTTCACTTATGTCTTAGGTTTATTTTTAACAATACTAAAATTTATATATGTAGAATGATAATTATAATTTTTTATCCGCATAAACCTAATGAGTAAGAGAACTACCCTCCACCATTGCCTACGGCAACGGTCCCCCTCCCTATGCTTCGCACAGGGAGGCAAGGCTTCGCTTCAATTTAATTTAATAACATGCGACAATCGGATGACGGTTCCGTGTGTTAATCAGAAATCCTTTAAAATCAAGGGTTTTGCCGCTTTTTAAAATTTAATCATAGGGCGGTTTTGTGGATAAAATAACCCGAAACTGCCCTTTAATTTCTATATAAAATATTCAGGTGCAGGTAAAAAGGTTATCTATACCTCAGCTGAATATATAAGAAACGGCAACTATTTATATACCCAGACCGACCAGCTCGGTAACGTTAAACTATAATATCATTTTAAGGAGGGAGAAATGAAATCTCACTCTTTTATTTTTTGTGTTTAATTAACAAACTTTTGTACTCTTTTTCTGTATATCAGAAAGCAATATATAATTAAATTACTTGATAAATATATGTATATGTGATATAATCTTACAATGTATAATAATACATAAAAGTTGTGGCTTTTATGAGGCAAGGTGAATTTTATGACAAGAAGAGAAGCAAGAGAGCAAGCCTTTATGGTGCTTTTTGAAAAGATTTTTGATGAGGAGTCAACAATCTCTGAAATTGTTGAAATTGCAAAGGAAAACGAGCTTATTAAAATTAACAATTTTGCTGAAGCTCTTTTAAAAGCAGTTGAAGATAATTCTGAAGAGGTTGATTCTGTTATAGAAGCAAATTTGCAGGATTGGACTCTTTCACGTTTACCAAAGGTGTCCTTAGCTGTGTTAAGACTTGCGGTTGCTGAAATTAAATACATTGACGAAGTGCCTGACGGCGTTGCTGTAAATGAAGCGGTTGAGCTTGCTAAAAAATACGGCACGTCTGTTGATGCATCCTTTATTAACGGTGTGTTAGGTGCGGTTGCAAAAGATTAATGAAAACTTTTCTTGGTATTGATACAAGTAATTATACTACTTCTGTTGCCCTTTATAGTGAAAACGGAGTTTTGCAGAAAAAGAAGCTTTTACCCGTTAAAGACGGAGAAAGAGGTATAAGGCAAAGCGATGCAGTTTTTCATCATACTAAAGCATATCCCGATTTACTAAAAGAGCTTTTTGATGCTGCAGCTTATCCCGAAATTTTTGCAGTTGGTGCTTCAATAAAGCCAACAACTCAAGAGGGCTCTTATATGCCGTGCTTTCTTGTGGGCGAGGCAGTTGCAAAAGCAATTTCGGTGACAAATAATATACCGTTTTATTCATTTTCTCATCAGCAGGGGCATATTGCCGCAGCTTTATATTCAGCTGATAAAACAGAGCTTTTAAATGAAGATTTTCTTTGCTTTCATATTTCGGGTGGTACAACTGATCTTGTGCTTTGCACACCTGACGATGAAGAAATCTTCAAAGCAAAGCTTGTAGCACATTCTACCGATTTAAAAGCAGGACAAGCTGTTGACAGAATAGGTGTTAAAATTGGTATACCTTTTCCTGCGGGTAAGGGTGTGGAAAAGTTAGCCCTTAATTCAGAAAAAATATACAAAAACAAGATTAAGCTGATTGACGGTAACTGCTCTTTGTCAGGGCTTGAAAATAAATGCCTTAAAATGCTTGGAAACGGTGACCCGCAGTGTGACGTTGCAAAGTTTCTTCTTTCTTATATTGCAGATACGGTTTCCGCTATGACGGATTATGCTTTAAAGAATTACGGCAATCTACCTGTTGTTTTTGCCGGTGGTGTAATGTCTAATGTTATTATTAAGGATGTTGTAACATCAAGGTTTGACTGTAGCTTTGCTGAACCTGAATTTTCTTGTGATAATGCAGCCGGAATTGCGTTCTTAACTTCAATAAAAGCCAATAAAAGATGAGAGGTTGCAAAATGTATTCGCCAAATCCTACTGTATACAGTGTTGCACAATTGAATAACTACGTTAAATCTGTCCTTGACAATGATGAAAATTTAAATCATTTATTTGTTACGGGTGAGATTTCAAACTATAAGCCTCATTACAGCGGTCATATGTATATGACGATTAAAGACGAAACCGCGTCAATAAAAGCGGTTATGTTTGCGGGAAATGCTTCGAGGCTTAAGTTTAAACCCGAAAACGGAATGAAGGTTATAATTTTTGGCACAGTTTCACTGTTTCAGCGTGATGGCTCTTATCAGCTTTATATTAACGATATGCAGCCGGACGGTATCGGTGCTTTAAATATTGCATTTGAACAGTTAAAGAAAAAGCTTGAAGCAGAAGGTCTTTTTTCAAATCAGTATAAAAAGCCTATTCCTAAATTCCCTCAAAAAGTCGGTGTTGTAACGTCTGCTACGGGTGCAGCAGTTCAAGATATTTTTAACGTGCTTAAAAGAAGATATCCTGTAGCCGAAGTAGTTTTAAGACCTTGTCAGGTACAGGGTGATGGTGCTGCAAACGATATTGCTAACGCCATAAAAGAGTTTAATAAAGTCAAGGGTGCCGATGTGCTTATTGTGGGCAGGGGCGGTGGCTCTATTGAAGATTTATGGGCATTTAATGAAGAGATTGTTGCCCGTGCGGTATTTGATTCTGAAATACCCGTCATTTCAGCCGTAGGTCACGAAACGGACGTTACTATTTGCGATTTTGTTGCTGATTTACGTGCACCTACACCTTCGGCTGCTGCGGAATGCGCTGTTCCCGATTGCTTTGAATTAAAAGCTAATTTGCTATCATATAAGCAAAGGTTAAATACGCTTTCCAAGAATATTCTCGAAAGCGAAAGAAAAAGAGTTTTAGCTATTGAAAAAAGCGGCGCTTTGAAAAATCCGTTATTAAAGATAAATGACAGTAAAAAAGATATTCTTTATCTAAACGAAAAGCTTGTAAACCTTACCTCATCGGTTATAGAGGCTAACAGAAGTAAGGTTAATGCCTTATGCGGAAAGTTAGATGCTTTAAGCCCGTTAGGTGTTATAGCAAGAGGTTATTCTGTTACGAAAAGTAAAGAAAAAATCATAAAAAGTATAAAAGACGTTAAAATTGATGATGAAATTACCGTAAATCTTTCTGATGGTATGATAACTGCCGTGGTTTGTGGTATAAACGAGGAATAAATTATGGAATTTAATTACGAAAAATCTTTAAAACGACTTGAAGAGATTGTTGCAATAATTGAAGAGGGCGACCAATCCTTAGAAAAAACTCTCGAGCTTTTTTCTGAGGGTACCGCACTTTTGAATTCTTGTAGCAAATATCTTGATAGTGCAGAGCAAAAAATCACAAAACTTCTTGCAAACGGTGATGCAAATGAATAAAAAAACAGAAGAGTTTTCACAGCTTATAGAAGAAAATCTCTATAAATATTTCAATACTTATTTTGATGAATACAAGGTTTTGTTTGATTCGATGGAATACAGTGTTAAAAATGGCGGTAAAAGGGTAAGACCTCTTTTAACAATGCTTTTTTGTGATGCTTGTGGTGGCGATCCTTTAAAGGCTGTTCAATTAGCTGTAGCTGTTGAATATATTCACACCTATTCTTTAATTCACGATGACTTACCTTGTATGGATGACGATGATTATAGAAGGGGTAAGCCCTCAAATCATAAGGTTTACGGTGAAGCAATGGCTCTTCTTGCGGGTGATGGTTTGTTAACCGCCGCTTTTGAAAGAATAGCAACCTGGTCAAGAGCAGGTCTTATTGATTGTGACGTCGCAATAAGTGCTATTTCCGAATTATCTGCGTATGCGGGTAGCCGCGGTATGATAGGCGGTCAGGTTATCGATATTCAAAATGAGGATAACAAAGATATAAAGCTTGAAACACTTATGATGCTTGATAACCTTAAAACAGGCGCACTTATTGAAGCAGCTTGTTCTTTAGGTTGTATAGCAGCAAGAGCAAATGATGATAAAATTCAGGCTGCAAAGGAATTTGCATCAAATATCGGTCTTGCTTTTCAGATTAAAGATGATATTTTAGACGTTACAAGCTCATTTGAAAAGTTGGGTAAGGCTATCGGTAGTGATATGGAAAACGGCAAAACTACCTATGTTACTCTTCTTGGTGTTGAAGAATGTCAAAAGCTTGTTGATAAGCTTACGGATGAAGCGTTAAAAGCGCTTGATGCTTTTGAAAATAACGAGGCTTTAAAGGAATATGCCCTTTACCTCGCAAAAAGAGATTATTGATATGGAACATAATTTATTAAAAAATATAAAATCGCCTGATGACGTTAAAAAGCTTGATGATAAACAGCTTCCTCAACTTGCCGAGGAGGTAAGGGACGTTATTATTTCAACCGTTTCCGAAAACGGCGGTCATCTTGCCTCTAATTTAGGTGCTGTTGAATTAACAATAGCTCTTCATAAGGTTTTTAATTCACCAAATGATAAAATTATTTGGGACGTAGGCCATCAGGTATACACTCATAAGCTTCTTACGGGCAGATATGATAGATTCACTACCCTTCGTCAAAAAGGCGGTATGTCAGGCTTTTCGAGACCTGATGAAAGTGAACATGATATTGTATACAGCGGTCACAGTAGCGTTTCTATTTCAACTGCTTTGGGTATTGCCACTGCTAATAAGGTTAACGGCAAAAAGGATTATGCCGTAGCTGTAATTGGTGACGGCTCTTTAACGGGCGGTCTTATCTACGAGGCTATTAATAATGCCGGCAGAATGAGCGATGCAAGACTTATTATTGTTTTAAATGATAACGGTATGTCTATTTCAAAAAACGTAGGTCACCTTGCGAAAAGGCTTGCGGTTATGCGTTCAAGGTCAGGCTATTTCCGTCTTAAAGCTGTTACCGAAAAAGTAGTTTCAAAAATTCCATTTGTCGGCAGAAAGCTTTCCGATAAGTTATTCAGACTTAAGACAGACTTGAAAAATATGATTTATCAAAGTAACTTCTTTGAGGATTTCGGTGTGCGTTATATGGGCCCCATTGACGGCCATAATATTGAACAGCTTTGCGATGCTTTAGAGGGTGCAAAGCTTGTTGAAAAGCCCGTTATCGTTCACGTTAACACAATTAAGGGTAAAGGCTACCTTCCTGCAGAAGAGAATCCGTCTGATTTTCACGGAGTTGGCCCTTTTAATAAGGAAAACGGTGATATTCCACCTGCAAAGACTAACTTTTCAGAAAAATTCGGCGAGTTTTTATATAATCAGGCGCCAAAGGATAAACGAATCTGTGCTATAACCGCTGCTATGTCTTTGGGTACAGGCTTACGTAAATTTTCAGAGGAATTCCCCGATAGATTTTATGACGTGGGTATAGCAGAGGAGCATGCAATTCCCTTTGCTTTAGGGCTTTCTAAAAGCGGTTTACTACCGGTTTTTGTTGTATATTCAACCTTTTTACAGAGATGCTACGACCAACTTATGCACGACTGTGCTTTACAAAATACAAGAATGATTATTGCAGTTGACAGGGCGGGTATCGTAGGTGATGACGGTGAAACTCACAACGGTATTTATGATACTGCTTTCTTTAACGGTATTCCTAATATTACCGTGTATTCACCTGCATATTACTGCGACTTAAATAATGCACTGGTTAATTGCCTTTATCATAGTAACGGACCTTGCGTTATCAGGTATCCTCGCGGTGCAGAACCCGAAAAGCCTGATGATTACATTTGTGACGGAAGACTATTTTCGGTTCTCGGTGATGAGGATGCTGATATAGCAATTGTTACTTACGGCAGAATTTTTGCTGATGCTTATAAAGCAATGCTCACGCTTAAAGCTGAAGGTAAAAAGGTTAAGCTTATAAAGTTAAATGTTATCGTACCTGTACCTGTTGATAGTGTTTTTGAATTAAAGGATGTCAAAAATACATTCTTCTTTGAAGAGGGTGTTAAAAGTGGCGGTGTTGGAGAGCATTTTGCAATGACTATGCTTGAAAATGAAATTAAAAGTGATTTTTGCCTTACCGCGTTTCCGGATTGTTTTGTTAAGCAGGGTAAAACCGAGGTTATTTTAAATGAATATAACCTCGATTGTGACGGTATGTTAAAGGTTATCAGAGGAATTATTGATGAGCAATAAAAAAAGACTTGATTTAGCCTTGTTCGAGCAAGGTTATGCAGAAAGCCGAGAAAAGGCAAAGGCTTTGATTATGTCAGGCATTGTATACGTTAATGACCGGAAAGAAATTAAAGCCGGAAGAGATATTAAAGACGGCGATATTATAGAGGTAAGAGGTAGCACTCTTAAATATGTTAGCCGTGGCGGTCTTAAGCTTGAAAAGGCAATGCAAAGCTTCCCTATTGATTTAAACAATAAGCTTTGTATGGATATCGGTGCTTCAACGGGTGGCTTTACTGATTGTATGCTTCAGAACGGTGCAATTAAGGTTTATTCTATCGACGTTGGCTACGGTCAGCTTGCATGGAAATTAAGAAGTGATGATAGAGTAGTGAACCTTGAAAGAACGAATTTCCGTTACGTAACGAAAGAGGTTATTCCCGAGGATATCGATTTTGCTTCTGTTGACGTATCATTTATTTCACTTAAGCTTATTTTACCTGTTATGTATACGTTATTAAAAGAAGGTGGCGAGGCAGTTTGTCTTATTAAGCCACAGTTTGAAGCGGGTAGGGAAAATGTCGGTAAAAAAGGTGTTGTAAGAGATCCTGCAGTTCACGAAACGGTTATTAAAACTATTGCGGAGTTTGCAAACGGACAATCCTTTGAGGTTTTAGGCTTAGAGCATTCACCCGTTAAAGGTCCCGAGGGTAATATTGAGTATCTTATGTATATTAGAAAATGCAGCGAGCCACAAAATAACGAGGAAATTATTGCAACTGCATTTGAGCTGGTTAAGCGCTCTCACGATGCTTTAGACAAGTGATGTTTTTAAAGGTGATATAATGAAATTTTATATTATTCCAAATATGACAAGGCGAAACAGTAAGGCTGTAACCGAGGCTGTTTTAAATAAGCTTTCAGAGCTTTCTTGTACCGCAGTTATGATAAAAGATTTAGAGTCAATATTTTCTTCCTTTTCAAACGTTGAATATTGTGACTCTAAGGATGCAATTAACGATTGCTTTGCAGTAATTTCGGTTGGCGGTGATGGCTCGTTTATTCATGCTGCTAAAATTGCAACTGAGTATAATAAGCCTATACTATGTGTAAACGCAGGTAAGCTCGCGTATCTTGCTTGTCTTGAAAGCGACGAAATAGGTCTTTTGGAAAAAGTTATAAAAAATGAATATTTAACCGAAAAAAGAATGGTTTTAGACGTGTCGATTATTGACAAAGCGGGTAAAATATTATATCATTCGAGTTGTATTAACGATGCAGTTGTTTCAAGAAGCGGAGTTATAAGAATAATGAAGCTATCCGTTTCTTGTAACGGAACACCTCTTATTCACTATATGGCTGACGGTGTTATCGTAGCAACGCCTACAGGCTCTACGGCTTATTCGCTTTCGGCGGGTGGTCCTATAGTTGAGCCCTGTGTTGAAAGTATGATGCTTACACCCGTTTGTCCTCATAGCGTGTTTTCAAGAACTGTTGTTCTTGACGGTGCTTCAGAGCTTGAAATTGCCCATGATAACAGCGGTGAAGCAATTCTTTCATGCGACGGTCAAACGGCTGTTAATATTCCCAAGAATGCAGTTGTTACTGTTAAACGTTCTCAGGATTATGCAACCTTTATAAAGATTAAAGAAGATACTTTTATTGATATTCTTAATAAAAAAATCTCCGGATAGGGTGAAAATGATGAAAAAAAGAAGACATAAACTGATTTTAGATTTAATTAACCGCTATGATATCGGTACACAGGATGAGCTACTTGCTCTTTTGCGTGATGAGGGTTGCGACGTTACTCAGGCAACCGTTTCAAGAGACGTTAAGGAATTACGACTTTTAAAAACACTCGGTGCAAACGGTGTGTATAAATATTCAGTTGAAAAAGCCAATGATACAGGCTATTCAGGTATGTTTGACGCTCTTTTCCAGAGTGCAATGACAAAGGTTGACTATGCAGGTAATATTTGTGTAATAAAATGTTCACCCGGTCTTGCGGGTGCTGCTTGCGCTACTATAGATGCTATGAATGTTCATGAGGTAGTAGGCACAATTGCAGGTGACGATACTATTTTTATGCTTTGCAGAACATCTGACGAGGCTCAGGGTGTTGCAGAAGCCCTTAACAGAATGATAGGCAGGTAATTATTTTATGCTTTCCGTTTTGAAGATTGAAAACATTGCTATAATTGAAAGTGCAGAAATAGAATTTTCAAAGGGCTTTAATGTGCTAAGCGGTGAAACGGGTGCAGGTAAATCAATAATTTTAGACTCTATTAACGCAGTTCTCGGTTTCAGAACCTCTCGTGAGCTTATCCGCACGGGAGCAAATGAAGCCCGTGTTACTGCGTTGTTTTCTTGTATAGATAAAAAGGTTGAAGGTAAATTATCGGAGCTTTCTTTACCCTTAAGCCCTGATGGAACTCTTCTCATTTCAAGGACAATCAGTCCTGACAAAAATGTGTGTAAAGTTAATAATGCTTTAACAAACGTTTCGGCTTTGCGTGAAATCGGTGCTGAGCTGATAAGTATTCACGGTCAGCAGGATAACAGAGAGCTTTTAAACAGTGAAACGCATATCGGATATATAGACGTTATCGGTGGATTGCAGAAATATGTTACGGAATACAGACAAGCTTATGAGAAGCTTATAGAAATAAAAAGTCAAATTAAAAGACTTTCCGGTGATAAAGAGGAAAAAGCTCGGAGAATTGATATTCTCTCATATCAGATTGACGAAATTGAAAAAGCAGATATTAACCCAGGTGAGTGGGATAAGCTTAAAGACAGGCGAAACGAGCTTTTTAATTTTGAAAAAATACAAGGCTCGCTTTCATCGGCTTATAGTGCCCTTAACGGTGGCGATAGCTTTACGGGTGCAGTTGAACTGCTTTCAGGTGCATTCAGAGAGTTGTCATCAGTTTCAAGCTTTTCTGAAGATTTAGACAAGTTAGCATCTAAATTAGGGGACTTATATTACGAAGCCACCGATATTTCAGATTCTATAAGAGATGCAGTTTCTGATGACGGCTTTTCACAAGCGGAGCTTGAAAATATTGAAAACAGACTTGATTTGCTTTACAAATTAAGTAAAAAATACGGTGCAACCGAAGAAGAGATTTTGTTATTTGCTGAAAAGGCTCAAAAGGAGCTTAATAAAATATCCTTTTCTGATGAAAAGCTTGAAGAGCTCAAAGAAGAATATAGCACTCTCTTAGAAAAAACAAAGAAATTTGCACTTAAGCTTTCAGAAGAACGTAAAAAGACCTCAATTGACTTTTCAAATAAAGTATGTAACGAGCTACAGTATCTTGATATGCCTAACGTTGAGTTTTTGGTTGATTTTAAAGAGGTTTCATTATATGAAAACGGTATAGATGAAGCTGAGTTTTTAATCTCTGCCAACGTAGGTGAAATCCCGAAGCCTATTACAAAAATTGCAAGTGGCGGCGAGCTATCCCGAATAATGCTTGCTTTAAAAACCGTTATGGCTAATAAGGATAATATTGAAACAATGATTTTTGATGAAATTGATTCTGGTGTCAGCGGTAGAGCAGCATTAAAGGTTGCAAATAAGCTAAAGCAGGTTTCAAACGGCAAGCAAGTTCTTTGCGTAACCCATTTATCGCAGTTGATGTCTTATGCTGATACTCATTATTTGATTCAAAAAGCAGTTCGCGACGGTAAAACCTATACAGGCGTAACAGTTCTTGATTCAGAGGGCAGAAAACGTGAAATTGCCCGAATTATAAGCGGTGGCGAGGTTACACAAGCTCAGCTTGAAAATGCTGAAGAAATGCTTAAAACAGGCGGTGTTTTATAATGAAGATAGGTACTTGCAGAGGTCTTGATGATTTCGAGGCTATTAAAGCGGCTGCTGAGGCGGGCGTTGATTATTACGAATGTGGCTTTGGTAACCTCGTAAATCTTGATGAAGAAAATTTTCAAAAAGCGAAGAATTTGCTTGAAGAATATAATATTCCTGTTTTTGCCGCCAACAGCTTTTTACCGGGTGATTTAAAGGTAGTAGGAGATAACGTTGATTACAAAGCTCTCGAAGATTATCTTGATAAAGGCTTCAAACGAGCAAAAGAATTAAACGTAAAGGTTGTTGTTTTCGGTAGCGGTGCTGCAAGAAGCTATCCTGATGGCTATTCTCACGAAAAAGCAACAGACCAGCTTGCGTTTTTCTTAAAGGAATACGCATCACCTAAAGCTGAAGAGGCGGGCTGCACTGTCGTTATGGAGCCGTTAAGATTCGGTGAAAGTAAAATGATTCATACTGTAAAAGACGGTGTAGAAATAGGGGAGAAAAGCGGTAAAAACAACGTTTTAGGTCTTGCCGATTTATATCACGTTTACGGAAATGATGATGATATTGAGGAAATTGCTTCCTTTAACGGTAAAGTGTACCATTCTCATATCGCAGAACCTGTAAACAGAACTTATCCCTTTGCTACAGATTCTGATGAAGTAAAAGCGATTTATAAAGCTTTTATTTCCGCCTTGAAAAAGTCAGGTTGTGAAACTATTTCAATAGAAGCAAGAACTGACAATTATGCAAATGATATAAAAAACTCGGTTAATTTTCTACGTGAAATTATTTGACAAAATAAAAATAAAGTTTTATTATTTAGTCGAAAATAAATTGATTAAAATAAGAAAGGTTGTTCGGTATGGGTAAAATTTTAGTAATGGACCATCCTCTTATTCAACATAAGCTTTCAATTATCAGAAACATTGATACAGGCTCAAAGGATTTCAGAGCTTTAATTTCTGAGATTGCTAACCTTATTTGCTACGAGGCAACAAGAGATTTACCTCTTGAAGAGGTTGAGGTTGAAACTCCAATCTGTGTTACAAAAACTAAAGTGCTTGCAGGTAAAAAGTTGGCTGTTGTTCCGATTTTAAGAGCAGGTCTTGGTATGGTTGACGGTATGCTTGCTTTAGTTCCTACCGCAAGAGTTGGTCATATCGGTCTTTACAGAGACCCCGATACTCTTCAGCCTGTTGAATATTATTGCAAATTACCCTCTGATATTGATGAGAGAGAAGTTTTCGTTGTAGACCCCATGCTCGCAACCGGTGGCTCTGCAATTGATGCTATTACTCAGATTAAAAAGCGCGGTGCGAAGCATATTAAATTCCTTGGTATTATTGCCGCACCGGAAGGCCTTAACGCTCTTCACGAGGCTCACCCCGACGTTGATATTTTCGTTGCATCTCTTGATGAAAAACTCAACGACCACGGTTATATCGTGCCCGGTCTCGGCGATGCAGGCGACAGAATTTTCGGTACAAAATAAAAATTGCAAATTGCAAATGGCAAGTGGCAAATTTAGGTTCTGCGACGGCAATTTTAAAGATGCCAGATGCCAGTTTCCAGATGTCAGAGCTTCTCGAGTCACCGGTCGCCAGTGCTTTGCGAGAAATAACAAATTGAAAATTTGCGAAGCCTATCCTTCTTTTTTGCTTGCAAAAAGGAGGGGGGACCGTTCTTCAATAAAATGAAAATACGAGGATAGTATATTTCGTGTGAATGTACTATCCTTTTTGTTATTTATTCGGAACGGTGGGTGGTACTCTACGCGACAAAGGAGCGTAGTTGAATCGTAAGATTCAAATGTAATAACGTTACCGTTATGAGATACTAAAAAAAGAACAACCGTAGGGAACACCCTCAGGGTGTTCCGGTAAACAAACCTCGCCCATACAACAACCTATGACGGTAAAGAAATAAACTGAATCATATAACGTAAGGAATGTGGCTCTGCCCATTCCGTTTTGGAGCAATCGGGTTATTGTCAAAATTTATTGTATGGGTAAACTAATTTACGCGGAACACCCAAAGGGATGTTCCTTACTGTTGTTATATTGAGTTGAAGTAAACCTTGCAACAGTATTATTTTTATCTTCTGTCTTGCAAAGCTAACTAGTGGTGACTTTGTTACGCACGCAGTCTTGCATCATACAACTTGCACAAAAACAATTTACTATTTTCGTGTTTTTAATTATTGAAGCGTTTTTGTTTAAGTAGTAAAATAAACTTGTATATTTATTATATTAATAGGTGGTAACTATGAAAAACGCAATAAAGAGAAGTTTATCTATCCTTCTCGCTATTACAATCATTTTCAGCTCTGCATATGTAGGGCTTGGTGAGGTTGATTTTAAAGGAATTGATTTCAATGGTCTTTTTACGGTTAAAGCAAAAGCTGCAAGTGAAAGTGATTTGACTTTTACTTTGAATGACGACGGTCAATCTTATTCTGTAAGTGATTGCGATACTTGGGCAAGTGGTGAAATTGTTATACCTTCTTCTTATAATGGGTTGCCGGTAACAAGTATAGGTCATGTTAGATTTGGCCTTGGAGCTTTCTATAATTGCACTGGTCTTACCTCTGTAATAATCCCTGATAGTGTAACAAATATAGAGAACAATACTTTTGAGGGATGTACAAAGCTTTCTGCAATTACAATCCCTGATAGTGTAACAAGAATAGGCAATTCTGCTTTCTATGATTGCACAAACCTTACCACAATCACAATCCCTGATAGTGTAACAAGTATTGGTGATTCAGCTTTTTATAACACGGCTTATTATACAAATGGTGATAATTGGGAAGATAATGTTCTTTACATTGATAGTCATCTTATTAAAGCTAAAACCTCAATAACAGGACAATATATAATTAAAGATGGTACGAAATTTATATGTAAAAATGCTTTTCGCGAGTGTGAATTCCTTAACACAATCATAATTCCTGATAGCGTAGTTAGTATAGGTTACGCTGCTTTTTGTGGGTGTAAAAATCTTGAATATATATCTATACCTAACAGTGTTTCCTATATAGATGGCTTTGCATTTTTTGATTGTGATTTGTTGAGAACAATTGTTTTACCTAAAGGTTTAGAAAGTATCACTGATGGTATGTTGGCTGATTGTGATAATCTTTCTTCAGTCGATATCCCCAATAGTGTGAAAAATATTGGCACAGATGCATTTTGGAATTGTTATAATTTACAATCAGTAGATTTACCTGATCAAGTGCATACTATAGAACGTTGGGCTTTTCAAAATTGTCAACAGATTACGGAAATTAAAATTCCTGAAACTGTAACTGAAATTTCATATGCTGCATTTAGTGGTTGTAGTAGTTTGAAAAAAGCTGAAGTTCCACGAAGTGTAAAAAGCATAGGGATGCGTGCGTTTGAAGCATGTGGTAGCCTTACAGATATTTATTATAATGGTACGGAAGCCGAATGGGAAAGCATTAGCGTGGAGCAATTTAATAATGCTTTATACACCGCAACAATTCATTTCGTTGAAGCTGAAGCACCAACCCTCAAACAAATAAACAACCAATGGGTATACGCAAGCGGTGATACAATAATCACAGACTATACCGGTCTTGTAGAATATAACGGCGAATGGTTCTACGTTGCAAACGGCGTTCTTGATTGGAGTTATACAGGTCTTGTAGAATATTGCGGTAATTATTACCATATAGCAAACGGTGTTCTTGACTGGGGATATACAGGTCTTTCCTATTACAACGGTAATTGGTGGTACGTAACAAACGGCTTCCTTGATTGGAATGTTACAACCCTTACATATTTCTACGATGTTTGGTACTATGTAGAAAACGGTGTGCTGAATTGGAATTATACCGGTCTTGCAGAGTTCTGCGGTAATTATTACCATATAGCAAACGGTGT
>JAGBCU010000052.1 GCA_017937865.1 Clostridia bacterium
AATGCACACTCCTTCGTACTTTTTTGTTGCAGTTGGCAGACCGCAACTCCATTATATCACGAAGGAGTTTTCTTTTTATTCTTGTTTCATCTATATAATTTAACTGAACCACGCGTCTAACGCGTGGTTTTACTATACAAAAAGGATGTTGGTTTCCCAACATCCTTTAATATTATGCTTTTTTAATTATTTTGCTGCTTTGTCAGCTGCTTTAATCATATCGGAAATACCGATTGTGCAACCTGCTGTTGCAAGGTCGCCTGTGCCGTAACCGTCAGCATCTGCAAGTGAAGCGAATTCAGAAGCAGTTTTGCCTACTAAAGCTGCATCAAATGCTGCTGCCTGTTCAAACCACTCTTTAACTGCACCATCAGAGCCGTCGTGCTTTTTGCCGTAAGCTGCCATATTGTAGTCTGTACCAAGGTCAAGCTTTGTTTTGATTTCAGCTGCTGTATCAACAGTAGCAACGCCCTTTGTATCGAAAGTAACCTTAATCTGAGCACAGTCTGTTTTAGCAACTACAACCTTGCCGTCTTTATCTGTAACAGCTGCAACGATTGTTTCTTCAAATTCAACTGAGCCTTCTTTTTCTTCAGTTGCATCTGTGTTTTCTACAGATGTTGCGAAAGCAATTTTTACTGTATCTTCAGCTGTAGCTTCAGAAGCAGCTGCGTTTTTAACAGCTTCTTCAAGAGCAGCCATAATGCTACCAACGCTGATTGTACAGCCTGCTGCTGCAAGGTCGCCAGTTGTGTAAGTGTCTTCACCAACGAAAGCCTTTACCTCGTCAAGAGTTTTGCCCTTTGCAGTTGCAACAAAAGCATCAATCTGCTCAAACCACTCAAGAACCTTACCGTCTGTTCCGTCGTGCTTTTTGCCGTAAGCTGCCATATTGTAAGCAGTGCCTAATTCGTACTTTGTTTTAACTTCTTCTGTTGCTGATGCTACGCCTTCTGATGTCCATGCAGCTTTTGCTTCAGTAGTATCGATAGCGATATCAACGAATTTGCCTGCATCATCAAGAAGAACTGCTACTGCAGTTGTTTCTGCTTTGCATTCGCCGTTTGTGTCGCCGTCAGCATCTTTAGCATCACCGTAGCTTGCAACGATACCCATACCGAATTTTAATGTTGCAGCAACATCGTCACCGTTGTTTTCATCTGTTGTGGGTTTTGTACCGCAAGCAGCGAATGATACAACCATAAATACAACAAGAAGTAAACTGATAATCTTTTTCATGATAATTTGCTCCTTTTTTGTTTTGTTTATTTTTTATAATGGAGTTATCTTCCATTTAGTGCATTATGACAAATTATTAACAAAATGTCAATGCTATTATAGAAATATAATAATTATATTTTCAAATCTACCCTTTTTATAATAGCATTTCCTGCAAGTCCTATAAATATACCCGCTATTGTACCCGTAACTACAAGGATAATCATATAGTAACCTATCTGAGTGCTTTCGAGTAACAATATAGCAACCGCTATCTGACCTAAATTGTGAGCTACCGCCCCCGCAATACTTACGCCGACAGTTGAAAAGCTATTTATCTTTTTAAGAATTGTCATAACTAAAAGGCTTAAAACAGCCCCTGCGGTGCTATAAGCAAGAGTCATAACGTTACCGAATAAAAGAGCAACAATAAGTAATCTTACCCCCGAAACCATTGCCGCATCTTTTACCCCAAATCTGTAAAGAATAAATATTATGACTATATTAGGAAGTCCCACCTTTATACCCGGCACTGCCGCATATATAGGCGGTAAAATTGCTTCAACATAAGCTAAAATCAAAGCAACTGATGTGATTACGCCTAAAAAAGCTATTTTTTTCGTTTTTTCTTTCATAATCACACCTCTTTCTGTTTCTTAGAATATATTTTTCATTTATGCTACTGCATCTAATCCGTCAATATTATCCTTTGACTGAATTTCCACAACTATTTTATGAGGTAAGCAGACGATGCTTTCACCCGTATTTTTTATTGGTCTGTGAGCAACACAAATTCCGTCAGGGCAATCTGCCTCTTTCATAAAAGCTTCACCGTTTTTTATAACAAGTGTATTTATATTTTCATCCTCTTTACCCGTTACGATATCTACGGTTACGTTTTCGCTTAGAGAGTATCTGTGTTTTTCAACACCGTCTATTTTCACTACCGCAAAATCGCCTTGCGTTTTATTTAAATTCATAAGCAAAAGCCCTGCCACCGCTATTAATAAAATAACGGCGGCAAGGATAATATCATTGCGTATTTTCTTTTTATTTTCGCTTTTTTTCATAATCAAAATCAACCGATACGTCCGTTGGCAAAGTCAACTGTTTTAATGCATTTGGTGGGACAGTTTTCAACGCAAAGTCCGCAACCGTTACATTTATCCTGGTCAATTATTGCGAAATTATTCTCAACCGTAATTGCTTTTTCAGGGCAATTAAGCTGACACTTTTTACAACCGATACAAGCGTTTTTGCAATTCTTTCTTGCAACTGCACCCTTTTCACTGTTGCTACACATAACAACTGTTTTTGCACTTTTGGGAATCATTTTAATAATACCCTTTGCACAGGTTTTTGCACATTTACCGCAACCGATACAAATACGGGGGTCAACGTGAGCAAGTGTGCCGTAAACGCAAATAGCATCAACGGGACAAGCTTCAGCACAGTCACCGCAACCGATACAACCGAAAACGCAGGTTGCAGGACCGCCGTAAAGCATTTTTGAAGAATTACAACCGTCAAGACCGTCGTATATAGCTTTATTGCTTGTAGCATCACAGTTACCGTTACAAGTAACAAATGCTACCTTAGGCTCTTCTGTTTCAACTGCAACACCGAGAATCTCAGAAAGCTGCTGAGCAACTGAGGTTGAGCCCGGTATGCAAAGGTTAGGTTCTGCCTTACCGTTTGCTACTGCCTCGGCATAACTGTCACAGCCTGCGTAACCGCAAGCACCGCAGTTAGCACCGGGAAGTGCTTCACGAACCTTTTTCACAGTTTCGTTTTCCTCAACCTTGAAAAAGTGAGATGCAACTGCAAGGAGAATACCTGCTACAACACCTATAACTGCTACAACAAGAAGAGCTGTTAAAATATCTGCTACCATTAACTTACTCCTCCTTAAGCAAATAAATTATCAACAATTCCGGCAAAGCCGAAGAATGCAAGTGAAACGAAGGAAGCTGCTATCAAGGTTACGGGAAGACCTTTGAATGCCTTGGGAACAAGTCTTTCATCAATAAGTGAACGAACACCTGAGAAAAGAACCATAGCAAGAAGGAAACCAAGACCGCAACCTAAAGAGCTTACCATTGATTCAAGGAAATTATAGCCGTCCAAAATGTTATTGATTGTTACACCGAGAACTGCACAGTTTGTTGTAATAAGAGGAAGATAAACGCCTAAGCTCTTATGAAGAGAAGGGATAAACTTCTTTAAAACAATTTCAATAAACTGAACGAGTGCGGCAATAACAAGAATAAACACGATATTCTGAGCGTAACCAAGACCTAAGGTATTAAGAACATACATCTGAATAGGCCAGGTTACTGCCGTTGCCATAAGCATAACGAATATAACCGATATACCCATACCAACCGCTTGATTAAGCTTTTTAGAAACACCTAAGAAGGGACAGATACCCAAGAATCTGCTGAGAACGTAGTTGTTAACAAGCACAGAGGACATAAGAATAACAACTAAACCTTTAAAAGTATCCATTATTCACCCTCCTTTTTAGCTGATGCACAACCGCCGTTGCAAACGCCTGCAGACGGACAACCTGCACAAGAGAAATCCTTTTTCTTTATTGCCTTGCCTTTTGTAATAGCATTAACAACAGCAATAAGGAAGCCGTAAACCATCAAGCCACCGGGAGCTTTGATGAAAATATCAATTGTATGAGTGCTCATAAAGGGAATTGCGATACCTGCAAAGCTACCTGCACCGAGCACCTCACGGACTGTTGCCATAGCAACGAGAGCTAACGTAAAGCCGAGACCCATACCTACACCGTCAAGTACAGATTTACCTACAGAGTTTTTACCTGCAAACATTTCTGCTCTACCAAGTATGATACAGTTAACTGTAATAAGGTCAAGGTAAACGCCCAGAAGCTCAAATATATCGGGAAGATATGCTTGCATAAACATTCTTACGATTGTAACGAAGCCCGCGATAATAACAATGTAGCAAGGAATTCGTACTGTATCGGGAATAAATTTACGAAGAAGAGATATAACTGCATTTGAGCAAATAAGAACTGCCGCCGCTGCAAGACCCATACTAAATGCGCCTATAACTGTTGTAGTAGTTGCAAGCGTAGGACAAGTACCGAGAATAAGAACGAAAACAGGGTTTTCACGGAGCAAGCCTTTTAACATCACTGATAAATTACCGTCTTTTTTCATAATCAGGCCTCTCCTTTCAATATCTTAATTGCTTCAAACACCTTTGAAACTGCGGTTTTATAACCGTTTGTTGTAATTGTAGCACCGCTTATTGCGTCAATATCGCCGTAATCAGCTTCTGTTTTACCGTTAAACTGTGAATAGAAGCTTACGTCCTCACAAGCAGAGCCTATGCCGTCAGTTTCTTTCTGAGATACTGTCTGACAAGCAATAATTTTACCGTCTTCAGTTACAGAAACCTTGATTTTAATATATTCGCCTGAAGGATTATAGTATTCATCACCGTTGATACCAAAGCCTGATGCTTTCAAATCGAAAACGTAATTTCCGCTTGCGGTTTTATATGCCTTTTCAATCTGATTGGGCATCTCATAGCCTGAAATATCAAGCTCTGTTATTTCAGAATTAATAATAGCGGCTACACTGCCTGAAACTGCAGTTTTAACTGCATCATCAACGTCTGTAACAACGTTACCGTCTGCATCTGCACCTACAAAAGCTTCGCCAACTACGAATACGTAGCCTTTACCGTTTACTGCTTTATAAACTGCGGTAATGCTTTCGTCAATAGCTTCAGCAACAAATACGCTTTCAAACTCGCCCTCGCCTTCGGGTAAAGCACCGTTAAGGTTATCAGCAAGAATTTCTTCTTCAGTTCTTACGTCTACAGAGCCACCGCCAAGGATAACCGCTGTATTAAGAGCGTCTTTGACTGCACCCTTGTATGCTGCTGTTGTTTTTGTAGCACCTGCAATAACGTCGATACCGTCAACCGTATCAACAGTTGAACCGATTGCACTTTCACCGTAGGTTTTTTCATAACCTAAGGTTTCGTTACTTGAAAGGCAGGTAGCACCGGTAACTGTACCGCTACCGTCAACACCAACCATAATAACCATATCAGAGCCGTAGCCTGATGTTGTAAGCTTAACAACAACACCGCCGTTTTTCTCAGTAAAAGCTTCTGTTACTGTTGAGGGAAGCTCGTATGATGACAAATCAACAGAAGTGAATTCTTCACCGTCAGGTAAAACTATAAGCAAAGCTTCGTTTGCTGCGGCGTTTGCATTTTTCTCAATGACAGGTGCGGTAATTGAGTTAGTTAAGGCAAGTAAAATTGCAATAACGGCACATATTACTGTTAAAGCACCTACGCTTTTAATATAATTTTTCATTTCTTATCCCCTCCGAAAACCTTACGGCCTGTTAAAGCATCAATATAGGGGTTGAGAATATTCATTATAAGAATTGCGAATGAAACACCCTCGGGATAATTTCCCCAGAAACGAATGAGTATTGTAATTATACCTGCGCCTACACCGTAAATAATGCTACCCTTAGGAGTTGTAGGTGAGGTTACGTAGTCAGTTGCCATAAAGAATGCGCCGATAATAAGACCGCCTGAAAGCACCCAGGCAAGAGCCTTTGTAAAATCAAAGCCCTCTACAATAAGAGAAATTACAAATACGGTTGCAATATAGCTTATCGGAATATGCCACGAAATAACTTTCTTTATAAGTAAGTACACGGCACCGATAAGAAGTGCCAAGGAGCAGGTTTCACCAATTGCACCGCCCACGTTACCTAAGAATAAATCCATAAGGTCGGGAGTTGTGCCGTTTGCTAAATCAGCTAAAGGTGTTGCACCTGAAACTGAATCAAGATTTTTCGGGAAAGCCTGCGTTGTCATTGAGCCGAAAGCAACAAGCATAAACACTCTTGCAGTAATTGCAGGGTTTACAATGTTACAGCCAAGACCGCCGAAAACGCATTTAACAACTATAATTGCAAAAACAGAAGCAACAACTACCTGCCATATCGGAATATTTGCAGGAAGATTCAATGCAAGAAGTAAGCCTGTAACAATAGCACTGAAATCGTCAACCGTCTGTTTTCTTTTAAGAATAAGATTAAAAATAAATTCTGAAGCTACGCAAGAAGCGATGGCAACTGCAACAACGAGAAGTGCTCTCAAGCCGAAAATTACACAGCCTGCGATAGTTGCAGGTAAAAGAGCAATTACAACGTCAAGCATAAAGCTTCTTGTTGTCTTTTTTCCGTGAATATGAGGAGACACAGAAATATGAAGTAAATTTTCCATTATTTATTTGCCTCCTTTTCTTGCTCCAGCTTGTACTCTCTGTAAGCGATTTTTGCCATTTTATTGATTTGAACAAGGGGTCTGCTTGCGGGACAGTTGTATGCACAACAGCCACATTCCATACAAACCTCTATGCCTGCTTTTTTAAGCTTAGGCATATCTCTTAAATCATACGCTCTTGAAATTGCCTCAGGGTTAATTCCCAAGGGGCAGGTATTAAGACAAGTACCGCATCTGATACAAGCGGTTTGCTTGGGAGCGTATACCTCTTTTTTATTTAATGCAAGAATTGCATTTGTTTGCTTAAGAACGGGAACTTCTGCATTGGGGACAGAAATCCCCATCATAGGACCGCCGTAAAGAATTTTTTGAGGTTCTTCTTTAAAGCCACCGCAGAAATCGAAAACGTCTTTAAGAGCTGTACCTATAGGAACGATAACGTTTTTAGGCTCTTTTACACAAGCACCGTCAACAGTTATTGTTTTCTCAACAAGAGGCATACCTGTTTTAATATACTTTGTAATGAACGCCATTGTAGTACAGTTACAAACGATACAACCAACGTCAATAGGAAGCTTGCCTGCTTTAACCGTCTTTTTTGTTGTATTGAAAATGAGAACCTTTTCACCACCCTGAGGGTATCTTGAGGGAAGCACCTTTACAACAACCTTGCTGTTTTTTGCAGCAATAGCATTCATTTTCTCAATTGCTTCTTTTTTATTCTTTTCAATACCGATAATAAACTGACCTACGTTGAGATATTTATCAACTATCTCTATTGCTTCGGCAATATCGTCAGCATCGTCAATCATTGTACGGGTGTCGCTTGTAATATAAGGCTCGCATTCCGTACCGTTTATAATGAAATGCTCAATAGGCTTATCTGTATTAAACTTAACGTACGTGGGGAAGCCCGCACCGCCAAGACCAACAAGACCGCTCTTTTTAACAGCCTCAATAAAATCCTCTTTTGAATTGATTACGGGCGGTGTTAAATCTGCTTTAGTGTTTTCACCGTCAGACTCTATAACAACTGCAGGTACAAAAGCACCCGTAGAAACAAGCATATCCGTAATTTTAGTTACAGTACCTGAAACGCTGGAGTGAATAGGTGAAGAAATAAAACCGTCTTGCTCTGCGATAAGAGTACCTATATCAACGTGGTCACCTGCTTTAACAACAGGCTTAGCGGGTTTACCTATATGCATCACCATAGGAATAGAAACTGTTTTAGGAACAGGCATTCTTACGGCGGGAATTGTAGCGGTGTTTTTTCTGTGAGGAACGTTAACACCGTGAAGTGAAAAAGCCATTATTCTGACCTACCTTTCTGATTGTTGTGAACTAAATTATCTATAAATGGGTAAATTAGTGCATAGTACACAACATTACCACAGTATTATAATATATCCTACTATGCAATGTCAATAAATCGGTATGTACAAAAATACCGCTAAAACTTAACCAAAATTAACAATTATTACCTTTTAAAGCCTTGTTTTTCCAATAAAAACAATTGTTTTTTATTTAACAATATCTATAGCAAAACCAATAATCAGCACCGACTGTTTTAGCCGATGCTGATTGCGTTTTTTAGCTTATTTTATTTTTTTAAAATCCAAACTAAAAGCTCTGTTTCTCCCCTGTTTGCGTATGCATAATAAGGGATAAACTTCAACGGTATCCTGTCATACTCGTCAGTTGCCTCAAAATAAAGCATATCACTTTCTTTTTCTTGGTAACCTACCGTTTCAAGTGCAGGTAAAATAAATTCGCAGTCGGATAATTTAAAGCTTGAATTAATATCTACCCTTACGCATTCAAGGTCCTTTCCGTTATCCTTTCCCTCAAGACAATAAACAACGGGACCTCTCATAAGAGCAACCCTGCCTGCATTATCGTGGACACGCTTATTAGCTTTAATAAACTTAGGCGTCATATCAAATGAAATTATAATTTTTTCTTCGCCTGATATATCAACGTAAGCATAGCCTTTTTCAATTTTATAAGCTTTATTAACAGTGAAGTTCTTGCACCAATAGGGCACTCTGAAGGCAAGCTGTTTTTGCGTTTTTGCATTAACTGTAATTATAACGTCGCCGTTTGTGGGGTATTTTGTTTCCTGCTTTATATTTATACCGTCTTGAGAAGTTTCGGAATTAATATACTGATGAACAAAAACCGTATCATCATTATATGAATACATATAGTCGCCTATATCTGCAATAAGACGGATAACGTTTGGCGGACAGCAAGAGCAATCAAAAACCTCTTTACGTTGAGTAATCGGAAATCTTTTACCCCCGTCTGTACAAGTATTTACGTTGTTAAAATCGGGGTCGATAGTAAGTGGGTTTTCATAGAAAAAGCTTTTACCGTCCATTGAAATACCTGATAATACACCGTTGTATAAAGCTCTTTCAACTGCATCGCCGTATTTGCCGTCGGGATTTAATTTTATCATTCTGTTTGCAAACATACAAAGAGCAATTGAAGCACAGGTTTCGGCGTAAGCATCTCTGTTAGGTAAATCGTAATCTATTGTGAAGGATTCACCGTGGCAGGTGCTACCGGTAGCACCCGTGATATACATACGCTTATTAACAATATTTTCAAAGCATCTTTCGGCAGCCGCAAAAAGCTCTTTATCATCATAATAGTAAGCGATATCCGCCATAGCACAGAAAAGGTATAATGCTCTTACGCAATGACCCTCCGCAGTTTCCCTGTCTCTTACGGCACATTCATCCTGATTATATGTGATTCTGCAACCGTTATACACAAGACCGTCAACGTCATTATCGCCGTGATTATCAACGACGAATTTTGATAAATCAAGATATCTCTTTTCACCCGTTACCTCATACATTTTAACGAGAGCAAGCTCGATTTCAGGGTGACCGGGTGTCACGAATTTTGCAGTTTTTTCTTTTACGAAAGCCTTTTCGATATAATCAGCATATTTACACATTATATCAAGCAAAAGCTTTTTGCCGGTTGCTTCATAGTAAGCAACTGCTGCTTCCATAAGGTGACCCGCACAGTAAAGCTCATGCTCGTTACGGATAGTAAACTTTTCACCTGTTACAAGAAAATGGCTGTTATAATAACCGTTTTCATCTCTGTTTTTTTCGATTTTTTCTATTGATTCATCTGCTATTTTTTCTAACTTTTCATTTTCAGAATGAGCAAGAATATATGCAAGACCCTCAAGCCATTTTGCTATATCAGAATCCCAGAAAACGTGAGGGCAATCAGGGTCTCCCTCTTTCCAGCTACAATCAAGCGCATCAAAACGGTGAGTTTCTTTAAATCTGTTATAAACTGATTCAAGAGTAACGTCTTTAATCATATCTTGCTTTATTTTCCAAAAGCCGTCTGTTATTACGGTATTTTTATAGGATATGTTTTTCATAAAAAGCCTCCCCCGAAGTTATGAGTTCAGTATAGCAAATCTTTAAATGCAAATCAACATAAAAAGACGTTGTGAATCGGATTAAATAATCACCCTCACAACGTCTTTATCTGACTGATTTTATTCCTTCAAGAATATGACCCTTAGCGATTTCGGCATCCGTTTTAGTTAACGGCTTTACACCCTCCAATTTATACGGTATACCCAATTCTTTATATTTATTCACACCCATAGTGTGATAAGGTAAAACATCAAGAGCATTTAAATTTTTCAGTTGCCCTATATATTTCCCTAAATTATAAAGTTTCTCAGGTGAATCCGTATAACTCGGTACAACTACGTGCCTTATCCACAAATAAATATTCTTTTTATCAACGTATTCGGCAAATTCAAGAATATTTTTGTTATCCTTACCTGTTAACTCCTTGTGCTTATCAGAATCAATATGCTTAATATCAAGCATTATAAGGTCTGTAAATTCAAGTAGCTCATCAAGCTTTGAAAGATACCTGTCATCATCTTTATTAAAAGTAACACCTGATGTATCAATACAGGTATGAATATTCTTTTCCTTTGCTTTTTTAAAAAGCTCCGTTAAAAAATCTATTTGCATTAACGGCTCGCCACCGCTTACGGTGATACCGCCTTTGGTATAAAAAGATTTGTTTTTATTAAACTCTCTCAAAATTTCGTCTGCCGTTATCGGTGTGCCCTGACCTGTTTTCCACGTATCAGGATTATGACAGTAAAGGCAACGCATGGGACAGCCCTGCATAAATAAAACGTATCTTATACCGGGGCCGTCAACCGTGCCGAAGCTTTCTTTTGAATGAATATAGCCTATCATTATATTTTATCGTGGAACGTTCTTGAAATAACCTCGTCCTGCTGTTCCTTTGTAAGCTTAATAAAGTTAACGGCATAACCGCTTACTCTAACTGTAAGCTGAGGATATTTTTCAGGATGAGCCTGAGCATCAAGTAAGGTTTCTTTAGAAAAAACGTTAACGTTAAGATGATGCCCGCCCTTTTGAACATAACCGTCAAGAAGAGAAACAAGGTTATCTATCTGGTTGTCTGTTGCAGCCATTTTTAATCCTCCTTTATATTTATAAATAGTTATTTTTATTCTCCGTCAAGACCCTCAAAAAGCGTGGGTGTTGAGCAAGCGCCTGTTGAACAGTCAAAATCAACCTCAATATCCCCTGCAAAGATTTGTAAATCCTTACCTAACGCATCGGGGATTATTGAGAAGGTGTTTGAAATACCGTCCTGAGCATCACGGAAGGGAAGCTTTGCAACAGAAGCTAAGGATGCAACCGCACCGTTAGTATCTCTTCTGTGCATAGGATTTGCACCGGGTGCAAATGCCTCGCCTTTTTTACGGCCGTCAGGTGTAGCGCCTGTATTTTTACCGTATACGACGTTTGAGGTAATAGTAAGAATTGATGTTGTAGGAATACCGTCTCTGTAGGTATGATTCTTTTTAACGTGAGTCATAAATCTATGAACGATATCGTAAGCAATTTTATCAACCCTGTCGTCATCGTTACCGTATTTGGGGAAGTCACCCTCAACCTCGTAATCAACAACAATACCGTCTTCGTTACGGATTGCTTTAACCTTTGCATATTTAATTGCCGAAAGAGAGTCGGCAACTACTGAAAGACCTGCAATACCCGTTGCAAACCAACGTGTAACCTTTTTGTCGTGAAGAGCCATCTGAAGCTTTTCATAACAATATTTATCGTGCATATAGTGGATAATGTTAAGTGTGTTTACGTAAACACCTGCAAGCCATTCCATCATAGCATCGTATTTTTTCATTACCTCATCGTAATCAAGGTATTCACTTGTAATAGGTCTGAATTCAGGGGCAACCTGCTTACCTGAAATTTCATCAATACCACCGTTAATAGCATAAAGAAGACATTTTGCAAGGTTTGCTCTTGCACCGAAGAACTGCATTTCCTTACCTACAACCATAGATGAAACGCAACAAGCAATAGCATAGTCGTCACCGTGGTGGAATCTCATAAGGTCATCGTTTTCATACTGAACTGATGATGTTTCGATAGATGTTTTCGCACAGTATCTTTTGAAATTTTCAGGAAGCCTTACCGACCATAAAACCGTAAGGTTAGGCTCAGGGGCTGCACCTAAGTTTTCAAGAGTATGAAGATATCTGTAAGACATCTTCGTTACCATATGACGACCGTCAATAGCAACACCGCCTATTGACTCGGTAACCCACTGAGGATCGCCTGAGAAAAGGGCGTTGTACTCGGGAGTACGTGCAAATTTTATAAGACGAAGCTTCATTATGAAATGGTCAACCATTTCTTGAATCTCTTCCTCTGTATAAACTCCGTTTTTAATATCGCGTTCTGAATATATGTCAAGGAAAGTTGATGTTCTGCCTAATGACATCGCGGCACCGTTCTGCTCTTTAACTGCGGCAAGATAACCGAAATAGAGCCACTGAATAGCCTCTTTTGTATCCTTTGCCGGCTGTGAAATATCAAAGCCGTAGCTTAATGCCATCTTTTTAAGATCCTCAAGAGCTCTGATTTGCTCGGAAAGCTCCTCACGCTCCTGGATAACCTGATAGTACATTGCTGAACGGGTAGTTTCTCTTTGTTCGAGTTTATCCTCGATAAGTCTGTCAACACCGTAAAGGGCAACTCTTCTGTAGTCACCGATAATTCTACCTCTACCGTAAGCATCAGGAAGACCTGTAATAATATGGCTTGAACGGCAAGCTCTCATTTCGGGGGTGTAAGCATCAAAAACACCTGCGTTATGAGTTTTTCTGTGAACGGTGAAAAACTCTTTAACCTCGGGGTCAAGCTCGTAGCCGTTATCCTTACAAGCTTTTTCAGCCATACGAATACCGCCGTAAGGCATAAGAGCTCTCTTAAAAGGCTTGTCCGTCTGGATACCTACGATTTTTTCAATATCCTTGTTAAGATAGCCGGGACCGTGAGAGGTTATGGTTGAGATAATTTTAGTGTCCATATCAAGAACACCGCCTGCCTCACGCTCTTGCTTCGAAAGTTCAAGAACCTGCTCCCATAGCTTAATTGTATTTTCTGTAGGACCTACAAGGAAGCTTTCGTCACCGTCATAAGGTGTATAGTTATGCTTAATAAAGCTTCTGACGTTTATTTCTCTTTTCCAGGTACCGTCCTCAAAACCGTACCACTGTTCGTAATTATGAAGCATTATACACTACTCCTTTTCATATATCGGTATTATTATACTACCTTTTACCCCGCTTGGCAATGGCTTTAGTATTAAAATAAATATGGTAATTCAACCATTTTTTTGTTCACTACATATAAACAAAATTAATCATTGAAAGAATTGAAAAAACATGGTATATTTTTAGTAATAAAAATAACATTTTTTCTTGAAAGGCGTTATTTATGAATAAAATAATTATCCCAATTATTATAACAGCTTTAGTTATCGCTATTCTCGCAACAGCATTAGTAATTATCTTCAAAAAAACTGATTCTAAAAAAGCAATAAGCGAAACGGCGGAATTACCTGATAATTTCACCTGCACTGCTCATACAGGCTGTATGGGCACTGAGGATAATTCTCTTGAAGCCATTGAAATGGGAGCAAAGCACGGTGCTGATATAGTAGAATTTGACGTGTATTTTACAGAAAATGACGAGCCCGTGCTTTCTCACGATAAGCCTAAAGGCAAAGAAGTAACCTTAGATGAAGCCTTTAAAAAGGTCAGCGAATATAAAAATTTAAAAGTGAATGTAGATATTAAAAGCTACGGCTCTTTAGAAAAGATTGTTGAATGTGCAGAAAAGCATAATTTAAAAGACAGAATCTTTTTTACGGGTATTTTCTTAAAGGATACGGAAGCAGTTAAAAAATCCTGCCCCGATATTGATTACTATCTCAATTCTGATATCGAAAAGAAACGCAAACAGACTGACGAATACATTGAAAGCCTCGTAAAAACCGTTAAGGATAGCGGTGCTGTGGGTATAAACTGTCACTATATAAACGTTACGGAAGAAATGGTAACCGCATTCAGAGAGAACGGCTTGCTTGTTTCCGTATGGACGGTAAACAAAGAATCGGATATGCATAAGGTTTTAAAAATAGCTCCCGATAACATCACAACAAGACACCCCGACGTTTTAAAAGATATAATCGAATAACAACCGCAAGCTATAAAACAACCGTTGCTTTACTTACATAAGTTAAAGCAACGGTTTTAATTTTGTTCTTGGTTTTTGTTTTGTATTTTTTATTTATCTCTTATTTAATTCAGGCTCTACAACCTCTTTCCAACGGCGTGCAACAAGCTGATGACCGCAGGTCGTGGGGTGAACGCCGTCCCACAAAAGATTGTAAACATCTGTCTTTTTTGCATAATCATCAAACATATCCTGCAACGGCACGAAAACCGCGTTATAATCTTCAGCAATTTTCTTTGCTTTTTCAGAATATTTTCCTATACGGGCTTTGAAAAATTCATTAAGCTCCGGCTCTTTATTTTCGCCAAAAAATGGCTCCATAATAACGATAAAGGTATCGGGATTCTGTGCTAAAACCTCATCCAGCAACAAACGGTATGTTTTTTCATAGCTTTCGGAATTTGAACTTTTTCCTCCGTTCCACTCATAAACAATATCATTTACACCGATAAGAATACTTAAAACCGTAGGCTTCAAATCAAGGCAGTCTTCTTTCCATCTTCCTAAAAGGTCTGCCACTCTGTTACCGCTTATGCCTCTGTTAATAACCTCAATATTTTTATTAAGGTTATCCGCATACATTTCTGATGCTAAAATATATTGATAACCGTGACCGTGAATGTGGTTAAGATCAGAATTCCTGCCTCGGTTACCGTCGGTTATTGAATCGCCTTGAAAAAGAACAACGTCATTTTCTTTTAAATTCATCATAATATCACCTATTTTATATTTGTACTTGAATTCGTTATAAAAATCGGTGTGTTCAAAACTGAACACACCGATTTGATTTTTATTAGTCTTCTTTACCTGATTTTACTGTTTCGAACACTTCAACAACTTCTTTTGAAGGTGCAGGTGTTATAAGAGAAACAACAATAATGAAAATCAAAGAAATAACAAATGCAGGAAGAAGCTCGTAAATTGCAAATGCTCCGCCAAGCTTTGCGATAACAAATTTCCAAAGGAATACCATAACCGCACCGCTCACCATACCTGCAAGAGCACCCCATTTATTTGTTCTCTTGAAGAAGAGCGCACAAAGAACAAGAGGTCCGAAGGTTGCACCGAAGCCAGCCCAAGCAAATGAAACAATTTCAAAAACCTTACTGTCAGGATTTTTTGCAATAAACATAGCAATAATTGCAATAATTATAACAGAAACTCTTGCAACGAGCATCTTCTTTTTATCATTGATTTTAATTTTAAGTGCTTTTGAAATATCCTCTGAAACGCTTGAGGATGCAGCAAGAAGCTGAGAGTCGGCAGTTGACATAATAGATGCAAGAATGCCTGAAAGAATGATACCTGCAACAATTGCGAGAATCCATGCTTCACCGCTTATAACCTTTGCAATTTCAATAATGATTCTTTCGCTATCCTGAAGGTCTGCAACAACGCCACTCTTAACAACGCCGTAACCAACAATACCGATTACAATTGCAACTGCCATTGAAATAACAACCCAAATTGACGCAACTCGTCTTGCAAGCTTGATTTTTTCAACCTTTTCAATAGCCATAAATCTGAGAAGAATATGAGGCATACCGAAATAACCAAGACCCCAAGCAAGTGTTGAAGCAATTGTAAGGGCTCCGTAAGGCTTTGTACCTGCTGTGCCTGCAAGAGCCTCTGAAACGCTATCTGCACCGTGAGTAACTGTAAAATTAAGGTAACCTGCAAGGCCTTCTGCATTCTGACAAACCTGATCCCAACCGCCTGCATAATTAATACCGAAGCCAAGAACAGCAATGAGAGATATTGTCATAACGATTGACTGAATAAAGTCTGTCGTGGAAGCAGCAAGGAAACCGCCTAAAGCAGTATATAAAACGATAACGATACCGCTTACTATCATCGCTGTCATATAAGGAATACCGAAAATTGATTCGAAAAGCTTACCGCAAGCAGAGAAGCCTGAAGCAGTATAAGGGATAAAGAAAACGATGATAACGATTGCAGCAATAAGCTTGAGAATTCCTGCGTTATCGCCGAAACGCTTTGAGAAGAATTCGGGTAAAGTAACTGCATCTATTTTGTTCGAGTAAATACGGATTCTTTTAGCAACAATAAGCCAGTTAATATATGTACCTACTGCAAGACCGATAGCAGTCCAAGAAGCCTCTGCAAGACCGGCTATAAGAGCAACACCGGGAAGGCCCATAAGAAGCCAGCTACTCATATCAGATGCTTCCGCACTCATAGCAGTAACAAACGGACCTAACTTTCTGCCTCCAAGATAGAAGTCAGATGTATCCTTATTCTTTTTAGAAAACTTTGCGCCTATTGCAACCATACCACCTAAATAAACGAGTATAGTTACAAGGATTATGATAGTGCTTGTAGTCATACTGTATCTCCTTTTTGACGGAAACCCCGTCATTACAAAATTATACACAGAATAATACCATATTCTGTATAAATATTCAATATCATTTTTGAAAATACATCTATATTTCTCTTGTTTTTTTAAAAGAAATATGTAATAATATTAGAACTTTATAAAAAAGAGGTTTTAGGAATGGCTGAAAAAAGAAGTAGCTTTTCGGGTAAACTCGGTTTTGTTCTTGCAACTGCGGGTTCAGCAGTTGGTTTAGGTAACATCTGGCGTTTCCCTTATCTTGCCGCAAAATATGGCGGCGGTATTTTCTTACTCGTATATTTAATTCTTGCGGTTACCTTTGGTTTTGCTCTTATGTGTGCAGAAATTGCAATAGGCAGAAAAACAGGCGTAAGTGCAATAGGTGCTTATAAAAAGCTTGATAAAAGATTTTCTTTTATAGGTATACTTGCCGCGATAGTACCGATGATAATTTTACCCTACTATTCTGTTATCGGTGGTTGGATTATCAAATACTTAAGCGTTTTCGTTACCGGCAATATGGCTAACGCCGCTACAGACGGTTATTTTGAAAGCTTTATCGCTCAACCTACTGAGCCTATCGGTTGGTTTATGTTATTTATGGGTCTTACTGCTCTCATTGTTCTTTTCGGTGTTGAAAAGGGTATCGAAAAGGTAAGCAAAATAATGATGCCCGTGCTAGTTGTGCTTACAGTTTTCATCGCAGTATACTCAATGTGTATGCCCGGTGCATTTGAAGGCGTCCTTTATTACATCACTCCCGATTTCAGTAAATTCTCAGCAACAACAGTTCTTTCAGCTATGGGTCAGCTTTTCTACTCAATGTCACTTGCTATGGGTATTATGATTACTTACGGCTCATATATGAAAAAAGATGTTAATATTGAAAGCTCGGTTAAACAGATTGAGCTTTTCGATACGGGTATTGCATTCTTTGCAGGTCTTATGATCGTTCCTGCTGTTTTTGCTTTCTCAGGCGGTGACGAATCCGCTCTCGGCAAAGGCCCCGGACTTATGTTTATTACACTTCCTAAAGTGTTTGAAAGCATGACAGGTGGCTCAATTGTAGGTGCTGTATTCTTTATTCTTGTTCTTTTCGCCGCATTAACGTCATCAATATCACTTATGGAAACCGTTGTTTCTATATTTATGGACAAGTTCGGTTGGAACAGAAAGCTTACTTGTATTCTTGTGTTTTTATTCTGCGTTGCTTTAGGACTCCCCTCTTCACTCGGCTTTGGAGTATTGAGTGATATAACAATTATGAACTTCTCGTTCCTTGATTTCTTTGACTTTATAAGTAACAGCGTGCTTATGCCGATTGTTGCATTCTTAACCTGTATTTTTGTAGGTTACGTTATTAAGCCTAAAACACTTACAGATGAAATCGAATCAAGCGGTCAATTCAAACGCAAAAAAATGTTTGTTGTTATAATCAAATACATCGCTCCCGTTTGTATTATCCTTATTCTCGTTTCATCAATTCTCGATGCTATGGGTATCGCGAAGATATAAGAAAAAAATCCGTGAGTTGATACTCACGGATTTTTTAATGGGAAATGCACAAAAAGCTTCCTCTTGTAAGGTTGATTGATTTTTGATGCAGATTGCGATTTTTTCATCCCCGAAGGCGTATCCGGATACGCCGAGTGGGTGAAAAATCGTGATATGCGCAAAAAGCAATTAACCTTTAGATTTCGTTGAAATACTTAACCAAATATTCTACTACTGCCCCAAACATCGGGTGACTGTGTGAATAGGCGCCATCCCAATTTTCCCAAAGAGTTGTAGCACCTTGCTTTTTCATATTGTAGAAGGTGTTTTCTTTTTCGCTTGTGAGAAGACGGTAAGCTAAATCCTTATGACCGTTTTCACAAAGTGTTCTTATGAGAATATCGGTGCCGAAAATACCTGTATCAAACTCGCCTAATTTTTCGTATTTATCTACGATAGCCTTAAGGGTTTTTTCGTTACCTAAACCAAGGTCGAAGCCGTAGGCATCGCAGGCTTCTGTTGATTTATAGAATGTACCGGTCTTCTTATCGTAATATTTATCGAGGAAAGCCTTTTTCACATTTTCATAACGAGCTTTTAACTCCTTATTAGGTTTACCGATAACATCAGCAATTTCAATAGTCATTTTAATAGCTTTCAGATAGAAATATGTATTGACAAAAGGCTCCGGAATAAGGTTTTTATCTTTAGGTGAGCACCAATCACCAAGGCACCAGCCTGCAACCTCTTCTCTGACAACCAAGCCTTTTTCGCTATGGCTTTCCATATAATCAAGGTAGTTGAGCATATTGGGATAATACTTTTCCAACAATGCTTTATCGTCGTAATGCTTATAAAAAGCATATGGAACAATTACCATCGCACCGCCCCAGCCACCGGGACCGCCACCACCGCCGTAGAAGGGTGCAGTATGCTGAACGTGGCCGTTGAAAATATCCTGACAGTCAGCAATATCTCTAATCCATTTACGGTACATACTCTCGGCATCAAAGCAGGTCATTACAGCGTTTGCAGTTAACTGACCGTCACCCGTATAGCCTAAACGCTCTCTGTGAGGACAGTCTGAGGGAATACAGCCGTGAATATTTGAATTCTGAGTTCTTATATAAGCATCAAAAATCCACTGTAAAGTTTTATTTGATGACTTGAATTTTACTATAGGCTTAATATCGGTATGAACAACTCTGTATTCTTTAACCTTTACTCTGCCTAAAACATCAAAATATCTTGCACCGTGCCAAGTAAACTGAGGGTGATATTCCTTGCATACATTATCGTGAATAAAGGTATCCTTCTGCATACGGAATTCACCGCCTGCAGAATGGAAAGCAAGGCTTCCGTCCTCATTTAATTCTTCTGCATAACGAATTGTGCAGGGCTCGCTGATATAAGCATCGTCAATGAATTCTATTACGGGATATCCCGAAACGTTTTCACCAACGTCATATATTGCGTAATCACCTTTTTGGAAAATGCATTTCGGCTTTAATTTTCTAACAATTCTGTCGGGTGTAAAATCCGCTTCGTTAAGTACTGAAACAGGGGCTTTAACAACTGTTACCTTATTCCAATTCTCTGCAAAATAAGAGGTATCCGAAAAATCGTAGTAACCGAGTCTTGCATCCTGGTCTTCGCCGTAATATACGCTTGCTCTTTTAACGTAAGATTTTGTATATTTAAGGGCTTCATCACTCTTGGCGATTGTTTCTCCGCCCTGCAAAAGCTTAAAGCAGAGCTTGAGCTTGCCGTTACCGTAAGGCAATACCCATTCGTTTGGACACTCCTTTTGAGCATACCAGCCGCCACCGATATGAAAAAAGATTGTGTTTTCGCCCTTTTTCAAAAGCTTTGATACGTCTATTCTCTCATAAAGAATTCGTTGTGTCATTTTATTGAAAATAGGATATGCCATGCTTGCGGTATCCATTTTTTCAAAGTTAGTCCACGCGGGTGAAAGTACCTTATCGGTTGCTTTTTTACCGTTAATATAAACGTCGCAGTAACCAAGCCCCGTAACGAAAAGCTCGGCGGGCGCTTTTTTATTTACGTTGAAATCACAACGGACAATAACAGCCTCTGTTTCGTCACCGAATTCAACCCATTCTACATCATCAAAAACAAGGTTAAGATTGTATTTTATATATCTTTTCCCTTCTCTTTCGTAAGAAACGTTTTCGTGAGGAAAGCCGTTTTTATGAAAGAAATCCAGATAGTCAGTTTTACTTTCGGCAACTATGTTTTCAGCATTTAATTCTTTTGCATAAAGCTTTAAATCCTTTAAAATTTCGCTGCCGATTTCAAATCTTCTGTAATCCTTTTTAACGGCAATTCTTGTAACCTCAAATTCACCCTTGCCGTTATCATATAAGCTACCGCAGCCTACAACCGTATCTTTGACAGCACAAACAACGTGAATACCTTTTTCATCACGGCTGTCTTTTACGAAAGAGGGCTTTTCGCCCTCTTCACCGCAAAAAACCTCACGTCTTACAGAAAGAACATCTTTAAAAAACTTATGATTGTTATCAATTTTAATATATTTGACAATATTGTTTCTTGCCATAATCAATCCTCTACCTTTTTAGGTGCGATAATAAAGTTAAATGTAAGTTCTTTTGAAGCATCTATGCAATACTCGGGAAGTGTAGCAGGGCCACAGCTACCTGTACCCGTGCCTCTTGAATGACCGTCGATAGTAACGAAGGTTGTACCCTGATCATAAACGTCTTCTCTGTGGTCTGCTTTAACGAGAAGGTCTTGAGTATAGTTATGCACGTTAAAGTTGAATTTCTTATCAGAATAGATTTGAATTTCTTCACCCTTACCGTTTTTAAGAATAAGGAAAGAAACGTCTGAATGGTTTGAGTTGTCCTGAGGACGAATGTATGCTTCGTGCTCATCTTCAACAAAGGATTTATAAAGACCGATAGGTGCGTGAGCATTAAAGTCGTTATAATTTTCCATTCCGCCTCTGCCGAAATATTCAATTTCGTTAAATTTCTTGTCAGCCTCAAAGGTTAAACCTAAACGTGGGATATCGTAGAAATGCTCCTTGCTACCTTCATCGGGTGCCATAGCAACCTCAATATCAATAACGCCGTTTGCACCGATAATATAAAGGATATTTGCATTAAATAAGACATCCTCTTTACCGTAAATGCTTACGTACTGACTAACTGAAGCGATACCGCCCTTAACCTCTGCACTGAAATCTTCAAGAACAACTTTAACATCGTTAAGACCGTGTTTTTCCCATTCATCAAGATTCCAACGGTCATTATCAACGTGGGCTCTTGCAATATTTATAAGGAAGCCCTTATGCTGAACGGGTGCTTTATTAAGAACAGAAACACCGTTCGCTTTATAAGAAAGCATTTCGCCTGTTTCCTCGGAGAATTCTATTGCACCGTTTTCATATTTAACTGTAAGAACCTCGTTTTCAGAGGTAACTGAAATTTTACCTGTTGTTAATACGGGCTGGTCGAAGGGTGCTTCAGAGAGAATTAACTGCTCTGTTGCAATCTCAAAATCACCGTTAAGGTAAGTAAGATTAAGGAAAGTATTTTTACCGTAATCAACCTTAGGTAACTGAAGCTTATAGGTTGCATCCTTTTCGGGAGCAATATCAGTTAAAAAGCTGCCACAGTTAAGAGTAACGCCGTTTTCCTGATATTCCCAATAAACCTCAATACCCTTTGAGGAAAGGAAACGGTTTGTGTTTACAATAGTGAGCTTATTACCCGAAAGGCTACGAACTCTTAAGGGTCTGTAGCAATTTTTCATTTCATAAGCACCTGTGTGAGGTGTACGGTCGGGATAGAAAAGACCGTCAACGCAGAAGCAACCGTCGTGAAGAAGCTCACCGTGGTCACCGCCGTAGGTGTATTGATATTTGTATTTATCGTTGCCGTTGTGAAGCACAGAATGGTCTGCCCATTCCCAGATACAACCGCCCATAAAGATATCGTCAGAGAAGAAAATCTGCATATATTCCTCAAGAGCACCGGGGCCTACGCCCATTGCGTGACAGTATTCACAAAGATAGAAGGGCACTTCTGTATACTGCTTACCGCGTTTTCTTCTCTGAATTTTTTTCATATCATCCTGATGAGTATACATTTCAGAGAAAACGTCGTAATGGTATCTCTTTGTTCTGCAAACGCCCTCGTAATGAACGGGGATATCTGTTAAGCCCTTAAGCATTTTATAGCATTTATCGTGGCACTTGTAGCCCCAGGACTCGTTACCTAAGCTCCACATAATAATCGAGCCGTGAGTACGGTCGCGGAAATACATTCTCTTGACTCTGTCCATATATCTGGGTGCCCACTTCAAATCGTGACTGATAGCACCTCCCTCACAGCCTAAATCCCAGATGCCGTGAGTTTCAATATCAGCCTCGTCAACAACGTAAAGACCGTAATGGTCGCAAAGCTCGAGGAAGAACGGATCAGGGGGATAATGAGAGGTACGAACGCAGTTTACGTTAAATTCCTTCATTAATTTAACGTCCTTTTCAAGAGAAAGGAAATCCTCAGCATAGCCCTTTGTTTCGTGGGTATCGTGGTGGTTAACGCCTTTTAATTTAACCTTTTTATCATTGAAATAGAAAACTGCATCTTTAATTTCAATATGCTTAAAACCGATGTACTGACGGATTGTCATTACCTCGTTGTCACCCTTTGTAAGAGTAAGGTACAACTCATAAAGGCGGGGAATTTCAGCACTCCACTCTTCGACCTTAAGGTTTTTAAGTGAGAAAGAGAGCTTCTTTGCACCGTCAACGGTTTCAGACGCAACAACACTTTCACCGTCGCACAAGGTAGCGGTTAATTTAATATCCTTAAGACCGCCCTTGATTTCGGTTTCTATATCAAGGTTATATTTTTTGCCTTTTTTATTGGCTATTGCCTGGAAATCGTTTATGTATGTTTTTTCGTAGGAATAAAGAAGCACGTCACGGAAAATACCGCACTCTCTGAACATATCCTGAGCCTCTAAATATGAGCCTGTGCACCATTTGAAAACAACGGCTACAATCTCATTTTCGCCCTCTTTAAGATGTTTTGTAACGTCAAATTCATAAGAGTTGTGAGCAGCTTCACCGTAACCTACGAACTCACCGTTTACGTATAAATCAACGCAGGAGGCGATACCAAGGAAGGTAAGAATATAGTTCTTATTAAGGTTATCAATATTTATAAATTTACGGTAAACACCGCAAGAGAAATCATCGGGAAGATACGGAGGCTTTACGCCCTGCTGATAAGGAAGACCGAAAACTCTCGGGTCAAAGCTGTAAGGACAGTTAATATACTGTGGCTCCTCATAGCCTGTTCTTTGCCACGTAGACGGAACGCTGACCTTATCGAATTTAATTTTCTTTGTATCAATAATATCGGGTAATTTTGATTTCTTTTTATAATATTTAAAATCCCATTCGCCTGAAAGAACAGTAACAACGTCACTGTTAAAACGTTCTGTTTTGTAGCAGGCATTTTTTGCATCTTCTTTTTTTGAATGAGGGATAGCGTATGCTCTTGGAGCTAATCTTCCCTCTTCCATTATTTCGAAGGTACAATGGTTAAGCTTGTTGATTGTATATTTCATTTTACATTCCTCCGTCAAAGGGTGAAAGCTTCACCTCTTCGCATATTAAATTTATATTACCATAGTAAGAAAATCTTTTCAATTAAAATAGAAAATATATTCTAAAAAGTTATCGCATTTATAATCATAATGTGGTAGAATATAACTACAAATTTTCAGGAGATTAAAATGAGTATTCAAGAAGAGCATTTAACGGGTGTCGTTGAAGAAATCACCTTTCAGAATGACACTAACGGCTGGACAGTGCTTGACATTTCATCTGACGACGATTTGATTACCGCCGTAGGTGTTATGCCCGGTGTTTGTGCCGGTGAAACCTTATCCCTTACGGGTAGCTTTACAATTCACCAGTCATTCGGCAGGCAGTTTAAGGTAACTGCCTTTTCTCGCTGTATGCCCGAAACAACGGAGCAGATTTTCAAATATCTTTCTTCAGGCGTTATAAAAGGAATAGGCCCGAAAAAAGCTATGATGATTGTTGAAAAATTCGGCGCGGATACTCTTGAAATTCTTGAAAACAGCCCTGAAAGATTAAGCATTTTAAAAGGCATTTCCGAGGAGCAGGCAAAGGCAATAGGAATTGATTTCAAGCGTCAGTTTGCTATGAGGGCAGTTATGCTCGGTCTTGAAAAATACGGCTTTACTCCTGCGGAATGCGTGAGGATTTTCAAAAAGCTCGGGGTAGATGCGGTAAAGCTTGTAGAAGAAAATCCATACAGGCTTTGCGGTCTTAATATCGGCTTTTCTTTTGAAAGAGCCGAAAGCATTGAAGAAAAGCTACCTAAAAAGCCTCAGCCCGACCACCGTATAAGAGAGGGCATTATTCACGTTGTTCGTCACAACTCTACCGCTATGGGTCATACCTGCATACCGAGAGAAAAGCTTCTTAAGCCTTGTGCGGATTTTCTTAACATAACTCAGGATGAGGTTGATATTGCTCTTGACACGATAATTTCTGCCCAGCATTTAAAGGTTGCAGAGCTTGACGGAAAGGAATTCGTATTTTTACCCACCTCATTTTTAGCAGAAAAGAAAATTGCAAGCAGAATATGCGTTGTTGCAAATTATCCCCCACCCGTTGCACCCCGTCTTGCAGACTGGATAGACGATATTGAAAAAGCGAATGATATTAAATACGAGGAGCAACAAAGGCTTGCTATTGCAACCGCTGCTAAAAAAGGTCTTTTAGTTTTAACCGGTGGTCCCGGTACAGGTAAAACAACTACCATAAAAGGTATTATCAAGATTTTTAAATTCCAAGGGCTTGAAATTTCCCTTGCCGCCCCAACGGGCAGAGCTGCCAAAAGAATGAGCGAGGTTACGGGAATGGATGCCAAAACCATTCACCGTCTTTTAGAGGTGGAATGGGACGAGGATGACAAGCCTTATTTCAGAAGAAATGCTCAGAACCCTCTTGATTGCGATGCTCTTATTCTTGACGAGCTTTCAATGATAGACATTCACCTTTTTGCAAATCTCTTGGAAGCTCTTCCTATGGGATGCAGGCTTATTCTCGTTGGTGACAGCGACCAACTCCCCCCTGTAGGCTCGGGTAACGTGCTTCAGGATTTAATAATTTCCGAAATGCTACCCGTTGTAAAGCTTACTCAGGTTTTCAGACAGGCTCTTGAAAGTAAAATAATTACAAATGCCCATAGAATAGTTGCAGGCGAAATGCCCGACCTAAAAAACGACGGCAAGGATTTCTTTCATATGGAAAGACCTAACCCGTTTTTAACCGCCCAGACCGTAGTTGAGCTTTGCAAGGACCGTTTACCCACCGCTTACGGCTGGGACCCGCTTTCAGATATTCAGGTAATTTGCCCCTCAAGAAAGGGCGAAACGGGAACAACAAATCTTAACAGATTACTGCAAGCCGCTCTTAACCCGCCCGACGAAACAAAAAATGAAATTACTGTTGCAGGGCAGATTTTCAGAACCGGCGACAAGATTATGCAGATAAAAAACAACTACAATATTGAATGGGAAAGCAAGGACGATAAGGGCACGGGAATTTTCAACGGTGATATAGGAATATTAAAAAAGGTTGACTCGAAAGCCAACGTCGTTACCGTAGATTTTGACGGCAGAGAAACGGTTATACCGGGTGAATATTTAAGCGAGCTTGAGCTTGCTTACGCAATTACCGTTCATAAAAGTCAGGGTAGCGAATTTAAAGCGGTTATAATACCTGCTATAAATATCGTTCCGAATCTCGCATACAGAAATCTTTTATACACGGCAGTAACGAGAGCAAAGGATATGCTTATTACCGTAGGCTCTGCAAATCAAATCGAAGCAATGACCTATAACGACAAAAAAGCAAAACGCTATTCGGCGTTAGCGCATTTTCTGAAAGAAAATTAAAACTCAATAAATCGTAATTATCAAAAATAAACATCCACCCGCCAAGCGGGTGGTTTTTCATATGCGGGCATAGCCCTATGTTCTTCGCGTATGCGTAAACGCATAAGTACGGTCTGCCAGTTGCGTAAGATTGTTACTTGCTACCCGTAAACGGGCCATATCCAC
>JAGBCU010000053.1 GCA_017937865.1 Clostridia bacterium
GTACTAACTGACTTTATTTAAAAAGATAAATTTATGTCAATGAAACCTTCGGTTTCACGACGTTCGAGATCTCACGTCGGGTACCACCCACCAACGCCTAACGGCGTCGGTCAACCGGTTACAATATAGTCGTCTTGCTCGTTATTCACTTCGCAATACTCCTTATTGTGCCCAGAGCTTATTGTTCGCTTCATCTGCCACTGGCAGCGCTCACAAACGCTCACCCCTCCTTTTTCGTTTCACGAAAAAAGAGTGATAAGCTTCGCTACAATTTCATTTTATATAAAAACAACAGGTCTGCGATAGTGTTATCGTAGACCTGTTTCTGTTAATTACTATTTTGCAAAGCCTCTGGCGTCTTAACTTTGGCGATATACAAGCAAGCTTGTGCGATATATTTTGTTGCACAAAATGCGATATATTTCGCTACGCTCAATGCGATATGATATAAATCCTTCTTTTTTTCGTGCCATAGGCACATATCGCACCGCAGGTATATCGCGTACAAGGTACATATCGCAAATCCATCAGGATTTATATCGCGGTGCTTTCGCACCCTTACTCTATCCACGCACCAACGAGCACCTTATCAAAGAGTCTTACCTCTGCGGAATAAATGTAGTGAGTTGTTATAGTGCTGTTTTCGGGGTCGATTTTTGAATCTACAAGGTAAGTTACCGTATACCCCAAGCCTTTGTACTTTATACTTGTTTTATTATAACTTTCATCAAGGGTTATTACGGGTCTTTCACCTTTGTTTTCGGGCTTCGAAAGTCGGTAGGATTCAACACCCAAAAAAGCAACCGATAAAATGAGTATAACCGCAATAACGAGAGAAACTTTTTTGAAAATCTTTTTCATAATCTACCTCTGTCAATTAAGCGTCATACTTGCGTTAAGATTTCCCGTAGCTTTATCAAAGGCACAAAGCAAGCCGTTTTCATTTTGAGCGTAACCGTAAATTACGTTATCAATATAGGTCACTCTTGAAAATCCGCCTACGTATGCAGTCTGCGGGATAACTGTATAATCCCCTATCTTTTCAAGCGTTTTCTCGTTTTCATTTACTTTTACTGCTAAAACGCCTGCGGTATGTCTGTCAAGAGCCGTTCCGTCATAATCGTAATAGGTAAGCACATACTGATTTTTGTAGTAAGGTATATACATCGTTTTGTTTTCACTATCCCAGCAAAGTGCTTTGTGGGTATAGAATGCATCCGACTCAATATAAGAATGAATATTTTCTGATGAAATTGCATCAAGAGTTATTTTTGCACTTTCCTTCGGATTTTTCGGGTCACTTACGTCAAAAAGTGAAACCTTCAAGCCACCGTTTGTGCCGGTATCGGTACCGTCTCTACCTACACCTAACACAAGACCGTCGGCTACGGGATGAAGATAGGTTGAAAAGCCGGGTATTTTAAGCTCTCCTAAAATAACGGGGGCTTCAGGATTTGATAAATCAATTACGAAAAGAGGGTCAGTCTGAATAAAGGTTACAACGTAAGCGGTGTTGCCCGTAAATCTTACTGATTTTATTCTTTCGCCCTTTGCAATATCCTTTAAAAGACCTTTTGTTTCAAGGTTTTCATCAAGAATATAAAGCTGATTTACAAGGTTATCACCCCAGCTACCGCTTGTTGTTGCAACTCGAAGAAGACCGTTATATTCATCAATGCTGAACTGATTAAGAGCAGTGCCGTCGATAGTTGCACTCTTTAAATACTCGATTTTATAATCTCTTATATCGAATTTATAAATCTGAGTTTTCATTGTAGAGGAAGCACCGAAAACTGCCTCTGCCATATCCGTTGATTCATATTTTGAGCTTGTAGCATAAAGAGTTTCCGTTGTGCAGTAAACGTTGTCACCCGCACCTAAAACCGCCTTCGTTTTAAGGGTTTCTTTATTGTCAACGTCCATAACCGATGCTACAAGGTAAGACGTGTTATAAACCTCTTCCATAATGCAAATACAAGAGTTGGAAACTCTTTGGAAGTCTTTGCCGTCTGTGCTTATTTCAGGCACGCAATTCTTCTTGATTTCGTCTTCCTCACCTGAAATATCTACGTAATAATTAGATAAAAGCACAAGCTCATCACCTATAAGACGGGAAGAGATATAGCTACCGTCCTGGAAAACTCGCCATTCTTCTTTCGGGTTGCTTCTGTCGGAAATATCATAAGATACCGCTAAAGTAAGGCTCTTACCTCTATAACCGTAGTAATAGCTTCTCGTTTTCTCGTTTTCAGATGCTTCATCATCTGCTCTTTCGCTACAATTTAAAATAACGTAAAGCTTATTGCCTGAAACGTAAATTTCCTGTGCTCTCATAAAATAAATGTTTTCGTTTTCAGGCTTTTCTACGTTTATCTTTGAAACAAGGTTTAAATTACCGTTTTCAGTAGGCTCAATTATTGAAATTGTGCATTGGTATTTTAATTCGGGGATTTCAGTTTCTGTTGCTTCTTCACTAACCTCGGGGGCTTGCGTTTCCTCATTCTGTTCCTCTGCTTCAACTGATTCCGCCTGATTTTCGGGTACGGCTTCGGTTGTTACCGCCTGAGGATTATAACCGGGGGAAACCTGAACGGTATCACCCGAGGTAACGTCTGTAAGCTTATCGTTTTCAAAAACAATTTTTTCTAACTCTTGATAATAAGAGTGCCAATCGGTATTTTCGGGGTTTACGATATAAAGATATCTGCCGTCATTTTTAATAATATCGGCTTCGCTTACGCCCTGAACCTGCTCGTTTGTTTCACCGTAATTTTTGTTTGTAGTCTGTACTGTTACGGAGCCTTTGTTTTCGGAGCTTGAGCCAACACCGGCTTCGGGGACTGCAGTTGCATTATCCGCTACTGCATCTTCCATAGTTGCACCGAAGAAATTTAAATTATATCTGAAATCATTCTGATAAGAGTAATATTTTTTCGCATAATATGCAAAAAGCTTTTCAATTTCGGTGTAATCCTCGGGGGTTGCAGGCTCTTGATTTACAACGCTATCTTGAATTTTAACGGGTATTTTGTTCCAAGGCTTTACAATTGCAACCGAGGTAACCGCAACAATAACTGCCGCCACCGCAGAAAGACCGCGAATAAGAGCTTTTCTTTTCCTTCTCTTTTTCTTTTCGGGGGCTACCTCTGTAAATTCTGTAACGTTTTGAGGGATATTTTCCAATTTTTCTGCTATTTTTTCGGGAGCAAGGCTCTCGGGAAGAGTAACGTTTTCTACATTTTTGAGATTGTTGTTCATAACCTCAAGCTCTTCGTTTGTGAGTATTTCATCGTTTCTGTTTTCGTTAATATTCTCGTTCATTTCGGACTCTCCTTTCAGGCAAGAATTTCTCTTAATTGCTTTAAGGCTCTTTGTTGCCGTGAGCGAATTGTGTTTGCAGGCATATCGTAAATAACTGCAAGCTCGTGGCTTTTAAAGCCACCTATTATTGAAAGAATTATAATTTGTGCATCGGGTGGGGTAAGCTTTGACAACGCTTCCTTTAACTCTGCAGTGTTAATTAAAGAATCGTCAAAATTGCCCTCAATATTATCAACAAGAAACTCGTATTCTTCTGCAGGCAGAATATCGGGTTGCTTGTTTTTAGCGGTAAGAAGCGTTTTGCATTTATTAGAAAGTATTTTAAAAAGCCATGGCTTGAAAAGTGAATTATCCTTTAAGGAATTTATACTTCTCCAGGCGGAAAAAACCGTTTCCTGAACGGCATCCTCCGCATCCTCCTTTGAGGCGGTCATATATAAAGAGAAGCGGTAAAGCTCCATAGCGTAAAGGGAATAAAGCTCTGAAAAGGCAAAACTATCCCCTTCCTTTGAACGTTCAATAAGGATATGAATATTATCTTTCGTTTCCATGAAAACACCGCCTTTTTAGTGTGGAGTTAGGAATGAGGAGTGAGGAGTGTCGGGGCACTTCGTACCGATTATAAAGCTTCGCAAGGAGTAACATATTATAGCTTTGCGATAGCTTATCATCCCTGTTTGCGTTAGCAAATAGGGAGGGGGACCGACGCCGTTAGGCGTTGGTGGTGGGTAGTTCTCTTACTGCTTTTCTTCAGCTGGATAGAAAACATTTTCCACTCTTCACCTATATAGACTCTTGAAAATTTCATATTGTTGCAAAAAATGTAAAAATTTTTCAAAAAACTTCGGTTTCTTAAATCTATCGTATCAATTTTTACGTCAATTGTAAATAATAAATTAAATCGTATAATATATACCATAATTTATTTGCAATAAAAGAACGTATGTGTTACAATGATATTTGTATAATTTTGTGCTATGCACTATTCACTTACGAAAGGACAAAAAACAATGTCTTTATTTAAAAAGCTTTTCGGAGATTACTCCACAAAAGAAATTAAACGAATTAACGGTATTAAGGAAAAGGTCCTCGCTCTTGACGGTGAGTATTCCGCCCTTACCGATGAACAGCTTCAGGCTAAAACTCCTGAATTTAAAGAAAGATTAGAAAAGGGCGAAACCCTTGATGATATTTTGCCCGAGGCTTTTGCCGCTTGCCGTGAAGCAGCTTGGCGTGTGCTCGGTATGAAGCATTACCCCGTTCAGATTTTAGGCGGTATTATTCTTCATCAGGGTAGAATTGCCGAAATGAAAACGGGTGAAGGTAAAACTCTCGTTGCTACTCTCCCCGCTTATCTTAACGCTCTTTCAGGCAAGGGCGTTCATATCGTTACGGTTAACGATTACCTTGCAAAGCGTGACTCCGAATGGATGGGTAAAATCTATCGCTTTATGGGTCTTACTGTTGGGCTTATTATCCACGAAAAAAATAACGAGGAAAGAAAAGAAGCTTATGCTGCCGATATTACCTTCGGTACAAACAACGAAATGGGCTTCGACTATCTTCGTGATAATATGGTTATGTATGCTGCACAGCGTGTGCAGAGAGGTCACGCCTTTGCTATCGTTGACGAGGTTGACTCAATCCTGATTGACGAACCAAGAACACCTCTTATTATTTCGGGTATCGGTGAAGCATCAACCGACCTTTACAGAATGACAAACGATTTCGTTAAGCGTCTTAAAATGGTTAAGGTTAAAGAGCTTGACTCAAAGCTTGATGCGGAAGATGTTGTTAACGAGCAGGGCGGTGACTACCTCGTAGACGAAAAGGCAAAAACCGCAACTCTTACAAAAACGGGTATCGCAAAGGCTGAAGCCGCTTTCAATATTGAAAACCTTATGGATGCCGAAAACCTTACACTTCAGCATCATATCAATCAGGCTCTTAAGGCTCACGGTACAATGACCCGCGACGTTGACTACGTTGTTAAAGACGGTCAGGTGCTTATCGTTGACGAATTTACAGGCCGTATTATGCTCGGCAGACGTTACAGCGAGGGTCTTCATCAGGCTATTGAAGCTAAAGAGGGCGTTAAGGTTGAGCATGAAAGCAAAACTCTTGCTACAATTACATTCCAGAACTATTTCCGTCTTTACAAAAAGCTTTCCGGTATGACGGGTACTGCTATGACTGAAAGTGATGAATTCCAGGAAATTTATTCTCTTGACGTTGTTGAGATACCTACAAACAAGCCTCTTGCAAGAAAAGATAACGACGACGTGCTTTATAAAACAGAGGAAGCAAAATACAACGCTATTGTTGAAACTATTACCGCTTGTCACGAAAAGGGTCAGCCCGTGCTCGTTGGTACTGTTAACATTGAAAAGAGTGAAAAGCTTTCAAGATTCCTTAAAAAGCAAGGCATCAAGCATGAGGTTCTTAACGCAAAATTCCACGAAAAAGAAGCTGAAATCGTTGCTCAGGCAGGTAAATTCGGTGCAGTTACAATCGCTACTAATATGGCAGGCCGTGGTACCGATATCATCCTCGGCGGTAACCCCGAATTTATGGCAAAGGCTCAGATGAGAAAAATGGATTTCGATGAAGAGCTTATTGCAGAAGCAACGGGCTTTGCAGAAACTGATAACGAAGATATTATCAATGCAAGAAACACATTCAGAGAGCTTGAAAAGAAATTTAAAGAGGAAACCTCTGCAGAAGCAGAAAAGGTACGCGAAGCAGGCGGTCTTTTCATTATCGGTACAGAGCGTCACGAATCAAGACGAATTGATAACCAGTTAAGAGGCCGTGCAGGCCGTCAGGGTGACCCCGGTGAAAGCCGTTTCTATCTCTCTGCAGAAGATGACCTTTTAAGACTTTTCGCAGGTGACAGATTCTATAACACCCTTGATGCCTTCAAGAGCATTGGCGATATGCCTATTGAGGCAAAGCTTTTCACCTCAACAATTGAAAATGCACAGAAAAAGGTTGAGGGCAATAACTTTGCTATCCGCCGTAACGTTCTTAAATACGACGACGTTATGAATAAGCAGAGAGAGGTTATTTACGGTCAGCGTAATCAGGTGCTTGACGGTGAAGATATAAGTGCTCTTATTCAGAAAATGATTGTTGATACTATTTCAGAAACAGTTGAATTCTACTGTCCTGAAAAGGTTAATCCCTTAGACTGGAACAAAGCAGGTCTTCTTACCCGTTATGCTTGGCTCGTTTCAGAAAGTGATATCGAGGGCTTAGACGATACTCAGGATATTACAGAGGTTCTTCTTAACAAGGCTCAGGAAATTTACGATAACCGTAAAGCAGAGCTTGGAGAAGAAACTGTTAAAGAAATTGAAAGAGTAGGTCTTCTCAGAAACGTTGATATTCGTTGGATGGAGCATATCGACGCTATGGACCAGCTCAAACGCAGTATGAACCTTATGGGCTACGGTCAGAAGGACCCCGTTATTATCTTCCGTGACCAAGGTCTTGATATGTTTGAGGAAATGACAAATGGTATCCGCGAGGGTACGGTCGATTTCGTTCTTCAGTCAAGAGTTCGTAAGGAAGCACCCGTTGAAAGAAAGCAAACTGTTAAAATCACTTCCACCTCAGGCGCCGACGACGGCACTGTAAAAAAAGAGCCTAAAAAAGCCGATAAAAAACCCGGCAGAAACGATCCCTGCCCCTGCGGTAGCGGAAAGAAATATAAAAAATGCTGCGGTATGAATGAAGGCGCAGGTAATTCTAATTAAGTTGCAAATGGGAAATGGCAAGTGGCAAATATGGTGCGAAAGCACCGCGATATAAATCCTGACGAATTTGCGATATATACGTTGTATGCGATATACCTTCGGTGCGATATGTGCCTTCGGCACGAGAATAGAAAGGATTTATATCATATCGCATTGAGCGTAGCGAAATATATCGCATTTTGTGTAACAAAATATATCGCACAAGCTCGCTTGTATATCGCGATTGTAAAGTCACCAGAGGCTTCACAGGGAGCAGATATTTTACCAATAGAACAAATTTACAAAGGCGGTGTACCTCTCTTCGAAGAGAGGGGGACCGCCTTAATTTATACTTATTCATTGATATTAAGTTTTAATCGTGCCTATAAATAACTTTTAGAACAAAGTTTAACGGGCGGTGGAGAGTTCTCTACGCGACAAAGGAGCGTAGTTGAAGCGTAAGATTCAAATGCAGTAAACTAAATGATACAATAAAAGCAAAAGAGCAAGAAAGGAAATACGAAAAGCGATACCTATAAACGCCGAAATTAAAAGATATACAGTTAAAATGCGAAAGAATATGACATATGAAAAAGAAAGTTTGGTATAAGATTTTAAAAGGTTAGGTTTTAAAATTTTTCCTAAATGTAGATAACGGTAGCAGTGAGTGTATTACAGTTGAATCTAACGATTCAACGACGTTCGAGGACTCACGTCGAGAACTCTCCACCGCCCGAAAAACTTAATTCTAACAAAAAATCATTGGCACGAAATATATTTATTCTAAAAACAACAAAGCGAAAGGCGGTCCCCCTCTCTTCGAAGAGAGGTACACCGCCTTGGATGATTTTTTCAATTGTTTAATATTCTGCTCCTTGCGAGCTTAATAATTGCCAACGCAGTTCCGAAATTTGCCACTTGCCATTTCCCATTTGCAATTTTACGAAGTCTCCGGCAGCTTCAATTCCGCCTGTTCTTTATAAAACTTATGTACATTTATAAATGCAAGAATTACACAGTACAGTGCGTAAACGCCGTAGATAAGGTAGGTAATTTGGCTTATATCGTTCATTGCCATCTGTACGTTTAAAAACAAGCCGACTACCGCTTGAATAATCCAAAGATATGTATATTCAATATAGGCGAGCATTGTTAAAATCGGCACAATAAATCCGAATAAGAATAAAAGGCTGTCGAAAAGAGCGTATTCATACTTGAGATAATAAAACACCCCTGCAACTACCGCCCATAAGGCTAACAAGCCTGCCGTAAAAGCAATTCTTTGCTTGTTAGTCATTTTTTTAAACATTACCGTTTTCTTGTAGGCTCTTTTTTTCCATCTGAAAAACGTCATCAGCTGTATAGGGAAGCTGAAAAGCAAGCCCGATGCCGCGGAAGCATACACACCCATAATAATATAGGTTGCCGTATAAAGAAGGGCGTTGCAGGCACCTATTAAAACACCGATTCTGTTTGCTTCCGACTGAAAGCTCATAACGAAAAGCGAAACAAAAAGCGGAATCATAAGAAAAAATTGTTGCTTACATAAAATTCCCGCTGTGAGAATCGCAATACCCGTTACGATAATTATAATAATTTTTTTCTTGTCCATTTAATTTTCTATATGCTCCATAGTTTTTTCAACTGCTTTTTCAATACCAACTGTGCCCACACCGAAAATTGAGGTGTGGATTTTGTTGTTTACAGGCTTTTTCCAACAATCGTCGATACAGTCAATGCCGCCTCTCATACCGAGAATTGAGCCAACGGTAGCGCCGTTACAGTCTGTATCAAAAGCCATATTAACCGCAATACAAATTGATTTTCCGAAATCGCCCTCGCCGTAAAGCAAGCCGGCAACAACAATCATTGCGTTTGAAATAACGTGGCACCAGCCGTGGCTTGTATGCTCGTCATACTGAGAATGAATATATTCAAAGCATTCTTCAATAGAAGCTCCGCTTTTGTACTTCTCATAAATTTTCATTACTGCTTCATAGAGCCTTGATGTGTGGGGAATCTGTGCTAAACCGCCGAAAATAATAGCTTCAATATCTTCCGTTACCGCCGCACAGGAAATCATAGCGGAAACAAACATTTCACCGTAAACACCGTTTTTTACATGTGAAATTCTGGCATCAGTATACGCCATTTTTGCTGATTCTTCAGGCTTGCCGGGGCAAATATAACCGAAATAATCGCCTCTTATCTGAGCGCCTATCCATTCACGGCAAACATTTTTATACATAGCAGATGCAGGCGGCTCGATGCAGTTTATAAAGTTTATGTATGCAATTCTTTCTGCGGTAAAATATGAGTATATTGACTGATATTTTAACCAAGCCTTTGCAACGTTTGCGGATTCAAAGCTTCTGCCGTATTCCTCAACAATTTTTTGAGAAAGCACAACGTAGTTTGTATCATCGTCAATGGGCATACCGTCAACAATATCACCGTAAGGCTTATTTTCAAAGGAAAATTTATATTTCTTAAGAGTTTCGTCTGTTATATCCGTTGATAAAACGTAGCGGTGCATAGGGAAATTATTTGTTTCTTTAAGAAAAGTTATAAGCTCGTCGCTTCTTATCCCCTCAAGAGGCTTACCTAATAAGCAACCGACCGCCCTTCCCGTCCACGCACCGAGAAGCTTTTTTCGAAGCGTTTCTTTATCGGGCATCTGAGCTTCAAATTCGTAATGCTTTCTTAAAGCCTTGATTTCATCTAATTCGTTAGGCTCGTTGTATTTATAATCCTCACGTATTTTTGAATTCATAACCAATTCAAAAATAACGTCGCTCATCTTTGTTTTTTCTTCGCCGTTTGGCATATTTTGCACAGCTTCAAACAAAGCCTTATGCTCTTCAATATCTAAACCCTCTTCAACAGACTGGTTGTATTCCGCCGAAATATCAAAAGCATATCTGTTAAAATCGTCAACCGGATTATAACTGATTTTTAATTCTGTATTGTAAATTTTAGAAAACATAAAATCACTCCCGCGGGTTCTTTTTTTAAAATAATTATACACATTTTTACATTAAAATCAATCGTAATGCTTGACTGTTTTGAAAAACAGTTGTAATATTTAAAAGGTTAATGATTTATTGGAAAAATTCTTTTTCAAGCTATTAATTTTATTAACAATCATCTCCAAGGAGGATGCTATTATGGATAAGAAATTACGAGTAGGCGTTTTCGGTGCAAGAAGAGGCCGCGGTATCGCTCAGGGTATTACCCTTACTGAAAAAGCATATATCAGTGCCGTTTGCGACTACGACGAAAGCACTTATGAGAACATTAAACCTTTTTGCTGTGAAGAAACAAAATTCTTTACTGATTTTGACGAATTTATTGATAGCGGATTGGATGCGGTTGTACTTACAAACTTCTTCCATCAGCACGCAAAATATGCTGTAATTGCTCTTGAAAAGGGTATTCACGTTTTAAGCGAAACAATGCCTGCAGTTACTATGGCTGAATGTGTTGCTATTTGCCGTGCAAGTGAAAAAAGCGGTGCTATTTATATGCTGGCTGAAAACTATGCTTACTTTGCAGTTACAAGCAAGCTTACCGAGCTCTATCAGGAAGGTACTTTAGGTGAAGCTCTTTACTGCGAGGGTGAATACGTTCATCCTATGAGCCATGAGGAATACGTTCATTATACTCCTACTACAACTCATTGGAGAGCTCTTATGCCATCAGGCTTCTATCTCAGCCATTCATTTGCTCCCCTTATGAGAGTTACAAACGATATCCCTGTTTCAGTTAATGCAAGAAGCATTTATACTGACGGTATGCGTCAGGAGCGTGAAGGCGAGCCTATTAAAGACGTTGCTTCAATTATGCTTTGTACTATGAGTCGCGGTGCCGTTGCAAGAATTACAGGATGGGCTAAATTCGGTGGACACGGTAACTGGTACAGATTCGCTTGCGCTAAGGGTAGTGCCGAAACTGTAAGGGGCGACGAAGGCAAGGTTCGAGTTTGCTATAACGATTGGGAAATCCCCGAGGGAAAAGAAAAAGAAAGCGTTATAACTGTCGGATTCCCCTTTGATAAGGATAAAGCAAAACAGTGCGGTCATTCAGGCGGTGACTATTTCGTTTCTCACGAATTTTTAAGCTGTATTCTTGAAGGCAGACAGCCTTACTTTAATGCTTACCGCTCATGCGCTATGTCTGCAGTTGCAATTCTCGGCTGGAGAAGTAGCCTTCATAACGGTGCTGAATATAAAATCCCCGATTTCTCAAAGGAAGAAGACAGAAAGTTATACGAAAACGACAACCTTTCACCCTTCCCCGATGAAAACGGCGTAGCAAACTACCCCTGCACAAAATACGATTTAGATAAATTTGATATTGATTAATAAACTAAATCCTTACATACAAAACCCCTTGCAGAGATTACTCTTTGCAAGGGGTTTACTTATCTAAAACACACTTTTTTCGATTATCTTTTGATATAAACCTTTCTATGACAAGATTCAAGCCGAGGAAGAAAACTATTACGCATACCGCCGAGCCTGTTGCGATATTCATAATTCTTATTTCGTTTACTGCCATTCCCTCAAAGGAAACGAGCATTGACCTTTGCAAAGAAAATATTGAAACAAAGGCATCTGCGAATGAAATATTTCGTAATATTTTTATTCTTTCAGGTGTTTTGCTCTTCGCTTTAACTATATTAATAATTGCAAACGTAAGCTTTGTAAACGTATAAAGAGCAATAGTTATCATGGCAATTTCGTGAAAATCAGTTCCCCTGTCCTTAACGGATGCGAGAACAACCATTCCTGCAAGGGGAATTGAAAGCACCATAAGCATACTTCCCGTAAACGGCTTTAAAACACGCTTGATTTCGTCTTTTTTTGCCCGCAAAACGAAATAACGGACAACGCTTAAAATCAAATAATAAGTACCCGCAGTCAAAAACCACCAAGACGGTGAAGCCACGCCCATAATAACGTTGTAAACACCGTAAATCACGTTTATAACTAAACTTAATATTGCCATTCTATACGTTTTATTCATTAATACCCGACTTTCCTACTACGCAGTCAATTATTATTTTAATAATATTGTCAATTTCCTCTGAACAGTCATTTTCAAGCCATTCCATAACAATAGCGGTTATGCCCGTAAGATAAAATTTGAGAACATAGGGTCTGCTGTTTTCAGGAAAATCAAATCTTTCAAGAACAGGGTTAAAAATGTATTTAAACATCTTTTTATAAACACCGTTAAAATCCATTGACCTGAATTGCTTTATTGAGGTTTTAAAAACCCTTTGATTTTCTTTTATAAAGGTAAGGTACGGCGAAAGGTATTCCGGCGTTATAAAAACTAAATTCTTTAAATCGCTGTTTTCAAACCTATAGGCTATGCTTTGCTTTTCGACCGAAAAGTATGAAAGAAAGCTGTCGGTAATATATTGGGTAGTTTCTTTAAGCAAATCGGATGTGTTTTCGTAGTGAAGATAAAAGGTTGAACGGTTAACCTCCGCCAAAGCACAAATTTCTTTAATTGTAATATACTCAAAATCCTTCTTTTCAAGCAATTCAAGAAGTGCTTTATCCATCTTTACTGCGGTATTAAAATATTTACTTTCGTTTTTATTCATTTAACAGCACCCGCCGTTTTTTATTCTTCGTCGGTTATTTGTTTTGCAAGCTCAACAATTTCAAATGCGTATTTCTTTTTGCCCTTTTCAAGCATTTTTTTGTAAATCGGGTAATTAACGCCCATACCGATAAATCCGATAATACCTATTACGATACCGAGAACGGTAAGAAGAGTTGTTCCGCCGATTACCTGCATTGAAAGGCACATACCAAGACCCGCAACGAGAGATGCAATAATACCGAAGGTATAAGTAAAAATTGTTGCAGGCATTTTTGCTTTTGCGTCAAGCTTGCGAAGAGCAACTATTTTTGAATTATCCTTTGGTGCGTATTCCTTTGCGATTGATTCTGCATAAATTTTGTTTGTGTTCATTTTGTGAACCTCCTTTTGAATTTTACAAGCTTATTGTAACCGCAAAAAGAGATTATCTGAACAACACGTTTTTAAAAAAATGTTGAGTTGTGAGTTAAAAATGCTTATTTACAAAATTTTTTCGTTAAACTGCATCCTTTAATTATTGAGTTTCTTTATCCATAAATATCGCGTAATCGTTTTCCGTGCGGTCTTTTGCTATATAGTTGCTTTTTTTCAGACCGCTTTTACTTTCTTTATATGAATTCAAAATTTCTCGTGACATATTTGTTAAATCATCTCGGTTGAGTGCCTCTTCAACGGTTAAAAGCAAAACCTCACTGTTTTCGTAGCCGTCTGATTTCGGCTCACCCGAAATATAGTCCATAGTAAAAACTGCACACCATTGTTCAGATTTGAATTGCATTGAAAAAAGCTCATTTGCCTTGCAGTTAACTCCTGTTTCCTCAAAAATTTCACGTGCAACGGCAAGTGTAGGTAGCTCGTTTTCTTTCACGTAACCACCGGGCAACAAAATTCTGCCCTTTGCAGTGCCGTAAGTATGACGAACAAGCAAAATTTTACCGTCCATCTCAACAATCCCGCAAACAGTAAAAAAGCGGTTGTTAATTTCAGTTTTGTTTTTATCAGATTTTTTAAATAAGGTCATTTTCGTTCACCAAGCTTATAACCCAATATTACTTTTATCGCCAACATAATTCCCGGCGTCAGGGAAATTATTATTTATTATATCAATAAATTTATCAGTAAAACCCAAGTCTGTCAATTCATTAACAGGAATAAATTTAACATCGTTAATAGGATTAGTTTCAAAAACGTTGCTCGGTAATGAAAGCTCACCGTTCTCCCTTTTTAAAAGAAACGTTATATGTAACAACGTGTTATCTGTGGCTGAAACGTCACATATATAAAGTAATTTCAAAATTTCAACGTCAAGACCGGTTTCCTCTTTCATTTCACGGATTATACCTTCCTCTAACGTTTCGCCTCTCTCAAGCTTTCCTCCGGGTAAAGACCAGTTTCTTTTTTCATTAACCTTCTGTTTTACTAACAATATTTCCCCGTTTTCAATCAGAATTCCTGTAACACGGATAGTAAAATTATATTTATCAACAGAACTATTCATTTCAAATTCTCCTTGGCGGTGGTAATGGATTTAATTAACAAAATTCTGATTGTAGAACATACTTTATTTAATTGTTTATATTGTTCCTCTGAAATACTTTCAGTTTTATATAACATTTCAAGCCATTTTCCTGTTTCAGCTGCCTCTTTGAGTGATATTTGAAGCTTTGCAATAAAATCAGCTCTGCCATGAGCATATTTACTTTCCGCAATATTGGCACAAATACTTGTCGCACTTCTGCTGATTTGATTTGAAATAACAGTTTCTCCCTGATTTTTCAATTCTTTGCACATATTCAAAACTTCAACAGATAATTGCATTGATAAATCGCCAAGTTTATCTTCTTTCTTCATATGCTCACTCCCTTACTGTAATTTAGTATAGCATAATAAATTAGCCTTTACAATCCGTTTGTGCGTAGCACAACTTCATTACGCAGTACTTCATTGCATAGCACTTAATTTATCGCAAGATAACTTCATTCATTTATGTCTGTCAAAATGAAGTTCAAGTAAACTTGAAATGAAGTTTGCGCCATAAATGTCGCAAAATGAAGTTATGTCCTGCGGACATAAATGAAAAAAGCAAGTCTTTCGACTTGCTTTTTTTGGCGCCTCCTGATGGACTCGAACCAACGACACCCTGGTTAACAGCCAGGTGCTCTACCGACTGAGCTAAGAAGGCATATAACCGGATGAAGCATCCGGTGTTTGTGTCGGCATCGCCCTATTTTCCCAAGCGGCTTCCCACTAAGTATCTTCGGCGCTGTTGAGCTTAACTACCGTGTTCGGAATGGGAACGGGTGGACCCTCAACGCCATCAACACCGACTATATATTAACGGCTTGAACCGTTAAAAGCTTTTAAATTGGTGACCCGTACGAGATTCGAACTCGTGTTGCCGGCGTGAGAGGCCGGAGTCTTAGGCCACTTGACCAACGGGCCACATTAAACGTGGAACGTTTCAAGGAATATGGTGCACCTTCAGGGACTCGAACCCTGGACACCCTGATTAAGAGTCAGGTGCTCTACCAACTGAGCTAAAGGTGCGAATAACTCCTGTGTACAAGGCATATACCCTGAA
>JAGBCU010000054.1 GCA_017937865.1 Clostridia bacterium
AACACCCTTACCGAGAGCAAGACCGTCAGCCTTGATAACAGTAGGAATAGGTGCGGTTTCAAGATACTCGAGTGCTTTTTCCATATCGTTGAACACTTCATATTCAGCGGTGGGAATATTGTATTTTTTCATAAGATTTTTTGAAAAAACCTTACTACCCTCAATTATTGCAGCATTACCCTTAGGTCCAAAGCAAGGAATACCTTTTTCGCTGAGTGCATCAACGCAACCGAGCACTAACGGGTCATCGGGAGCAACAACTGCATAATCAATTTTATTTTCAACCGCAAATTCAACGATTTTTTCTATATCCTTTGCACCGATATTTACGCATACAGCATCCTTTGCCATACCGCCGTTACCTGGAAGTGCATAAATTTCGGTAACCTCTTTATTTTCTTTAATTTTCTTGATGATAGCGTGTTCACGACCGCCACCACCGACAACCATTATTTTCATTCTTATACCTCTTAATGATGGAAAAGTCTCATTCCTGTAAATGCCATTGACATTCCGTACTTGTTAGCACATTCAATAACAAGGTCGTCACGGATAGATCCGCCGGGCTCTGCAATGTATTTTACGCCACTCTTCTTTGCACGTTCAATGTTATCGCTGAAGGGGAAGAATGCATCTGAACCGAGAGCAACACCGTCAAGAGTTGCAAAATATGCTTTAACGTCTTCATCTGTAAGCGGTGCGGGCTGTTCTGTAAAGTATTTCTGCCAGTTACCGTCTGCACAAACGTCTTCTTCGTTTTTATTGATATAACCGTCAATAACGTTATCGCGGTCGGGTCTGCCGAGAGTGTCTTTAAAAGGAAGGTTAAGAACCTTATCGTGCTGACGAAGGAACCATGTATCTGCCTTTGTGCCTGCAAGACGGGTACAGTGAATTCTTGACTGCTGACCTGCACCTACACCGATTGCCTGACCGTCTACTGCGTAGCAAACTGAGTTAGACTGAGTGTATTTAAGAGTAATAAGTGCGATTATAAGGTCACGCACTGCACTTTCGGGCATATCTTTATTTTCTGTAACGATATTTTTAAGAAGGTCAGCATTGATTTCAAAATTGTTTCTGCCCTGCTCAAAGGTAATACCGTAAACCTGTTTACGCTCAATCTCTTCAGGAACGTAATCGGGGTCAATTTTAACAATATTGTAATTACCTTTTCTCTTTGATTTGAGAATTTCAAGTGCTTCAGGCTCATATCCGGGAGCGATAACACCGTCGGAAACCTCACGCTGAATGAGCTTTGCTGTTGTAACGTCGCAAACATCTGAAAGAGCTACCCAGTCACCGAAGGAGCACATTCTGTCTGTACCTCTTGCTCTGGCATATGCACAAGCTAAGGGTGACTCGTCAAGGCCTTCAATATCGTCAACGAAGCAAGCCTTTTTAAGCTTATCTGAAAGCGGAATACCTACCGCAGCAGACGTGGGGCTAACGTGCTTAAAGGAAGTAACAGCAGGAAGACCAAGTGCTTCTTTAAGCTCTTTAACAAGCTGCCAGCTATTGAATGCATCAAGGAAATTTATGTAACCGGGTCTGCCGCAGAGAATTTCTATAGGAAGCTCGCTGCCGTCATTCATAAAGATTTTTGCAGGTTTCTGGTTGGGGTTACAACCGTATTTTAATTCAAATTCTTTCATTACGATAATCTCCTTATTTATTCTTGTTAATTATACGTGAATCATATTTTCCGGTTTCGATATCGATGTATCTTACGAAAAGTGAAACCTTGTTATCTTCGTTAAGGTTTGTCCAGATTAAATCTGTTAATGAATCAATATCCATATCGGGAAGCTCAAGTGTTTTAGGCTCACCCTCAAAGCTGGGAAGAGGATTTCCGTCGCATTTGTAGGTGTGAATGAACTTTGCTTTTCCGGGAAGAGGATTTGAATATGCATAAGTATATCTCTGACATGATGAGCCGTCACCGTCAGCAGATTTAAGGATAGACATTGCATAGTTCATACCGTCCTTTTCAAGACGGATAATGCCTGAAATACGGGGAGTGAAATTAGGTGCATCATCTTCGAATTCGCGTGTACGAAGAGATTGCTCAAAGGTCATCTGCTTATCCATAAGGTCGTAGATAGTATCTGTCTGGTCACCGTTTGTAACGATAGTTTTATTACCTAAAACTCTTACGGGAGCGTAGATAATAAGGTGGGGGTCAACCATTTTTGACTCATCAAATGCCTGAGTTCTGATACCTTCACCGTCTTCAACAAAAATACGGTTACGGCTGTTTTCACTTCTACCCATAATAAAGTAAGCGGTGATAGCCTTTTTACCGTCGGCACTTTTACCGATAATGATACCTCTGCCGTGATAAGCGAGAGAATTAAGTTCATTTTTAATTGATTTGATTTCCATAACACTTTTCCCTTTCCCTGATTATTTTTTATTTATAATTTCGTTTGAAACCTTTTCTACCGATAAGGGTAAAATTTTCCATTCCGCAAGACGCATAACTCTTTTTTGCAAGCTTTCGGGGGTGTCATCAGGACGGATATTAACCGCCTTTTGCATTATAATCTCTCCCCCGTCGGGAATTTCGTTTACAAAATGAACAGTCGCACCCGTAACCTTTACGCCATACTCTAAAGCGGCTTCATGAACTCTTAAGCCGTAAAAGCCTTTACCGCAGAAGGAAGGAATAAGCGAGGGGTGAACGTTAATTATGCGTTTTGGGTAAGCACTTGTAAAGTTTTCGCTTAAAATAGACATAAAGCCTGCAAGAACTATAATATCAATTCCGTTTTCATTAAGTGTGGTTTTCATTTTATCTTCAAAGGCTTCCTGAGAGCCACACTCTTTTTTAGTAACAACAGAAGTTTTGATACCTGCTTTTTTAGCTCTTTCAAGAGCATAAGCAGATGGATTATTTGAAATAACAAGAGCAATTTTACCGCTTGTTATTATTCCTTTACTCTGAGCATCAATAAGTGCTTGTAAATTTGTTCCGCCGCCTGAAACAAGAACGGCAATTTTTGCTTTTTTAGCAGGCATCTTTAAAACCTCTTTTTAATTATTTCTATTTACTGTTATCTAATTATTCGAGAATAATTTTGTCGTCGCCCTCGATGATTTCGCCGATAACGTATGCGTCTTCACCGTTTGCACGAAGAATTTCGAGTGCTTCTTCAACCTGATTTGCAGGAACAACAACACTCATACCAACGCCCATATTATATGTGTTAAACATATCTCTTTCAGGAACGTTGCCCCATTTTGCAATTACATCGAAAATAGGAAGAACTTTAACTGCTGATTTATTGATTTTTGCGCATAAGCCGTCGGGAATGCTTCTTGGAATATTCTCGTAGAAGCCACCGCCTGTGATATGTGAAATGCCCTTAACGTCAACATTTTCAATAAGAGCAAGGATAGATTTAACGTAAATTCTTGTGGGAACAAGTAAAGCCTCTGCAATACTCTTTCCGCCTAATTCTTCACGCTCTACGTAAAGCTCAGGATTGTTGTTATCAATATCAAAAACCTTACGGCATAAGCTGAAGCCGTTTGAATGAATACCTGTTGAAGGAAGAGCAATAACAACGTCACCAACAGACATTTTGCTGTTATCAATCATTTTAGGTTTATCAACGATACCTACCGCAAAGCCTGCAAGGTCGTAATCTTCAACCGGCATCAAACCGGGATGCTCTGCAGTTTCGCCACCTGTAAGAGCACATCCGGACTGAACACAACCTTCAGCAACACCGCTTACGATTTCAGCAATTTTCTCGGGGATATTTTTACCGCAAGCAATATAGTCAAGGAAATACAAGGGCTTTGCACCAACGCAGATAATATCGTTTACGCACATAGCTACCGCATCAATACCGATTGTATCGTGCTTATCCATAAGAATAGCTAACTTAACCTTTGTACCGCAACCGTCAGTACCTGAAACTAATATAGGATGCTCCATACCTTTAGCAAAGCCGAGGTCAAAGCAACCGCCAAAGCCGCCAACCTCATCTAATGAGCCTTCGTTACGTGTTCTTGCAATGTGTTTTTTCATAAGCTCTACTGCTTTGTAGCCTGCAGTAATATCAACACCTGCTGCTGCATAGCTTTCGGACCTTGAATTATTCATAACAATTCTCCTATCAATATATCTTTAATGTATTTGTTAACTTTTTAATATCAGCCTTTTCCGTTCCAGCAATACGTACATAACTGGTCGGCAGGAAGACCGATTGCTTTGATTATGCCTTCAAGTGACTGGAATTCCAAGGATGCAAAATGAAGCTTTTCGCAAATTGCCTTACGCATTTTTGCTCCTCTTTCGGTAGATGCATCACTGTATTCTTCAATATGGTTAAAGCCCTCTTCACCCTCAAGCTCCATAATCGTACTTCTTGCGATAAGCTCCATATCATCTGTAGCGCGTGAGAAGTTAAGGTATTTACAGCCGTACATTATAGGCGGACAAGCTGAACGCATATGAACCTCTTTAGCACCGTGCTCATAAAGGAATTCAACTGTTTCTCTAAGCTGTGTTCCTCTTACGATGCTGTCGTCAACGAAAAGAAGCTTTTTATCTTTAATGAGCTCGTGAATGGGAATTTGCTTCATTTTTGCTACTCTGTTACGCTCCTTTTGGTTGGCGGGCATAAAGCTTCTCGGCCAAGTGGGAGTGTATTTGATAAAAGGACGTGCAAAGGGCACACCGCTTTCATTTGAATAGCCTATAGCGTGAGGTGTGCCTGAATCGGGAACACCGCTTACGTAGTCAATATCCTGTGCTTCACCTAACATTTTATCGGTCTGCGCCATAATTTTACCGTTTTCATAACGCATTATTTCAACATTTCTACCCTCATAGCAAGATGTAGGATAGCCGTAATAAGACCAAAGGAATGCACAAATTTTCTTTTCTTTTCTTGGAGGTGATAAAACAGTTATTCCGTCCGCGGAAACCTCAACGATTTCACCGGGGCCTAACTCCTTGTAATCCTCAAAGCCTAATTTTTTATATGCAAAATCTTCAAAGGAAACGCAGTAGCCATCCTCACGTTTACCTATCATAACCGGAAGTCTGCCGTATTTATCACGTGCAGCGATAAGCTTTCCGTCTTCTTTAAGAATAAGGATTGATGACGTTCCATCAATCATATCCTGAGCAAATATAATTCCCTCTGCAAAGCTACTCTTCTGGTCTATCATAGCAGAAATGAGCTCTGATGAGTTAATACCCTCGCTTGTCATTGCACCGAAGTGACCACCGCTGAAAGCAAGGTACTGATCAACAAGAGCATCGCTGTTGTTGATAATACCTATCGTGCTTATAGCATAAAGACCGTGGTTAGAACGCATAAGAAGAGGTTGCGCATCCGTATCGCTTATACAACCGATAGCAGATGTACCGCTCATCTGGTCAAGAATATTTTCAAACTTTGTTCTGAATGGTGAGTTTTCAATTTTATGTATTTTACGTTGTAAACCTTTTTCTCTATCGTATGCAGCCATACCTGCACGGCGTGTGCCTAAATGAGAATGATAGTCTACACCGAAAAATGTATCAAGAACGGCATCATTTTTTGATGCAACTCCGAAAAAGCCGCCCATATTACACCTCTTATAAAGTAATTATCAATTATTGAATTTATCTTCTATCGCACTGTTTTTCTCTAATACCTTTTGAGTATCAGCAGCACGTTTTTCTGCAAGCTTTTTTTCAAGCACGGGCTCTGAAAGAGAGAGTATCTCAATACTTAAAAGAGCCGCGTTAACCGCACCGTCAATAGCAACAGTTGCAACAGGAATTCCTGAAGGCATCTGAACTGTAGAAAGGAGTGCTTCCATACCGCCGAGATTCTGTGATTTTATCGGAATACCGATAACGGGTAATGTTGTATTTGCTGCAATAGCACCTGCAAGGTGAGCCGCCATACCTGCTGCTGCAATAATTACACCGAAGCCGTTTGCACGGGCATTTTCACTGAAGGCCTTTGCTTCTGCAGGTGTTCTGTGAGCAGAGAAAATATGAACCTCAAAGGGTACTTCAAACTCTTTAAGGGTGTTTACTGCTTTTTCAACAACGGGTAAATCGCTGTCGCTACCCATAATAATTCCGACTTTTTTCATATAAAACATCCTTTCAAAAATCAAAAAGGCGCACTCGTTCAAAAGGCGAACAAGTGTGCCCAGACGGTCGGCTGAATACGTTTAAATCCGTTTTCCTGCTCCTTTGTGGTGCTCCACTTAATACTCCGTCAGTTGCAGGAAAATCCGCTTCAATTTATATGGCTTTATTTTACCATAACAAGCGAATTCGGTCAAGGCACATAAGGTCTAATAAAACACCTATAAGTAACCGTTATTATGTTAATTTTGCTAATTATTTAGCCTGTGTTTCGCAATATATACAACGGTAAACTCCGTTGTCCTTGTCAGTAAGCTTGAAAACGTGATTAATCTCCTGCTCTGTAGAAGTTATGCAACGTGGATTTTTGCACTTAATAACATTGGTAAGCATCTGAGGAAGTTCAATTGTTCGTTTTTCAACAAGCTGACAATTTTTGATTATGTTGACTGTTGTGCCCGGGTCAACGTAACCAATAACATCAATATTAATATCAATATCTGCATCAATTTTGATGATGTCCTTTTTGCCCATTTTTTTACTTGCAACGTTTTTTATAATTGCAACAGAGCAATCCAGGTTATCAAGACCTAAAAGGTCATAAAGCTTCATTCCGCGACCTGCGGTAATATGGTCAATAACAAAACCGTTTGTAATAGAATCTATATTCATTTCTTTGCCTCCTCTAACAATTTTAAGATGAGAGCCATACGAATATATTTACCGTAAAGAACCTGTTTGAAATAACATGCTCTGGGATCATCATCAACCGCAACACTTATTTCATTAACTCTGGGAAGCGGATGCATAATACATAAATCTTTTTTTGCAGTAACGAGTTTTTTAGGCTCAAGAACATAACTGTCCTTAAGACGTAAATAATCCTCTTCATTAAAAAACCTTTCTCTCTGAACTCTTGTCATATAGAGAATGTCAAGCTCCGGCATTACGCTTTCAAGATCAGTTGTCTGCTTATAAGGAATACCGTTCTTTTTGAGAACGTCCTTTTTTATGTAGCTCGGAAGCTTTAATTCGTCAGGTGAAATAAGAACAACTTTAATTCCCTTATATCTTGAAAGAGCAGTTATGAGAGAGTGAACTGTTCTGCCGAATTTAAGGTCACCGCAGAAACCAACGGTAAGGTTTTCAAAGCCACCTTTTTCACGGTTAATTGTAAGCAAGTCCGTAAGAGTCTGCGTTGGATGATTATGACCTCCGTCACCCGCATTAATAACGGGAATCGTAGCATTCTGAGCTGCAACAAGTGGCGCACCCTCTTTAGGATGGCGCATTGCTATAATATCTGCATAGCAGCTGATTGTTTTTGCAGTATCTGCAACACTTTCACCTTTTGCCGCAGAAGAATTGTTTGCCGCAGAAAAACCGATAACACTACCGCCCAACTCAATCATAGCTGATTCGAAGCTGAGACGTGTTCTTGTTGAGGGTTCAAAGAAAAGAGTAGCAAGTTTTTTTCTTTTACACCTTTCGCAGTATTTATCGGGGTTATCTATAATATCATTTGCCGTTGCAATAAGCTCATCCACTTCTTCAACGGTAAAATCAAGAATATCAATTAAGCTTCTCATTTACTACTAATCCCCTTTTCAAATTTATAAAAAATCAAGAAAACGTTTTATTATTCTTTAGCACCGTTAACTTCAAGATATTTTTTGATTCTTTCAACGTTTTCCTTGTTGCTTTCATCTTCTTCAAGGTATTCAATAATATCGTAAACGTCAACTACTGAATATACGGGGAAGCCGAATTCCTCGCCTACCTCAGCCATAGCTGATTTTTCTGTCTGGCCTTTTTCTTTTCTGTCAACCATAACGAAGGTTGCAGCAACCTTTGTGCCTTTAAGACCTGAAAGAATTGACATACTTTCACGAATAGCAGTACCTGCTGTAATAACGTCCTCTACGATAACGATTTCTTCGCCCTCCTGAGGCTTGTAGCCAACAAACACACCGCCTTCGCCGTGATCCTTTTCTTCCTTACGGTTAAAGAAGAAAGGCACGTCAAGACCGTTCTTAGCAAGAGCTACTGCAACTGAAACTGCAATCGGGATACCCTTGTAAGCAGGTCCGTAAAGAACAGTTTTCTTGTTACCTACTTTTTCGAAATAAGCCTTCGCATAGAATTCACCTAATTTGCAAATCTGCTCACCTGTTTTAATGTCACCTGCATTTATGAAATAAGGAATTTTTCTTCCGCTTTTAGCTGTAAAATCGCCGAATTTAAGAACACCGGCACTCTCTAAAAACTGTATAAACTCTCTTTTGTAGCTTTCCATTTTTATTTCTCCAATCTATAAATTTGTACCACCCACCACCTACGGCGGTCCCCATTTTTGTTTTATAGAAAAGAGGGATATGTATAAGGTAAAGTATTTTATTATACGCACCTATCGGTGCTAGAACCCTCCACCACACCAAAACAAGTTTCGGCGTGGTCCCCCTCCCTTCGCCAGGGAGGTTTTTCAGGTAAAGGATTTTATTTTAGTCGCAAAACTCTGCAACGCATCTGTTATATGCTGCGACGGGGTCTTCTGCTGCTGTAATGGGTCTGCCTACTACGATATAGTCGGAACCGATTTTCTTTGCTTCAGCGGGAGTCATAACTCTCTTCTGGTCGCCTATATCACCGTCTGCGAAACGAACACCGGGAGTAATTGTAAGGAAATCCTTACCGCAGGTTTCGTGAACCTTGCCTGCTTCAAGAGGTGAACAAACAACACCGTCAAGACCTGCAACCTTTGCATTATGAGCGTAATGCATAACAACCTTATCAATAGGCTCTTTGATAAGAAGGTCGTTTTCCATTCTTTCCTGATCGGTAGATGTAAGCTGAGTAACTGCGATAAGAAGAGGTCTTGTACCGTCGGGACGTGTAAGCCCTTCAAGAGCTGCTTCCATCATACTGATTGTACCTGATGCGTGAAGATTTGTAATATCAACGTCAAGATTTGAAAGAACTGACATTGATTTTTTTACTGTATTGGGGATATCGTGAAGCTTAAGGTCAAGGAATATTTTGTGACCTCTTTTTTTGATTTCACGAACAATCTGAGGACCTTCTGCATAGAAAAGCTCCATACCGATTTTTACGAAAGGCTTTCTTCCGCCTTCAAATTTGTCAAGAAACTCATAAACCTTTTCTGCACTTGAAAAATCACATGCAACGATTACGTCTTTACCCATTTTTATCTATTCCTTTCCTAAAAAATATACAAAATCATCAGGATATCAAAGCTTGAAAGAAAATTGTTCACGGTGCGTTTTGAAGCGAGTGGTGCTGTACAAGGGTACCGCCCCGAGCAAAAAACGTGCTGTGGGCAATTTTACTCAAGCTTTTGCTCCTCCTATTATGTCACTTAAATTATCTATTCCGTATTTGTCCATAGCTTTCGGCAAGTCATTTATTATGTTAAGACATGCGCAAGGGTCAATAAGGTTTGCCGCACCTACTTCAACTGCGGTTGCACCTGCGAGCATTAACTCTATAACGTCCTCTGCGCTTGAAACGCCACCCATACCTACAACAGGAATGTTAACGGCATTTGCTACCTGATAAACCATTCTTACTGCTACAGGGAAAATTGCGCTACCTGAAAAGCCACCCATTTTATTAGCGATAACAGGCTTCTTTGTTTTTAAATCAATTCTCATACCGAGAAGAGTATTTATAAGGCTTATACCGTCTGCCCCTGCTGCTTCACACTCCTTTGCGATAGCAACAATATCCGTAACGTTAGGTGAAAGCTTTATAATAACCGGTTTTTTTGTTACCGCTTTAACTGCTGCGGTAACCTCTGCGGCGGCTTTCGGGTCAGTACCGAAGCTCATACCGCCACCGTGAACGTTAGGACAGCTGACGTTTACCTCAAGCCAACCAACCTGCTCTTCTTTATCAAGCTTTTCACAGGTATAAGCATAATCGTCAACTGCGAAACCGCTTACGTTTGCCATAACCTTTTTATTAAAGCATTTTGAAAGCTTTGGTAACTCTTCGTTTATAACCTTTTCAACACCGGGATTCTGAAGACCTACCGCATTTATCATACCTGCAGTACATTCTGCAATACGAGGTGTAGGATTACCGAATCTTGCATCCTTTGTTGTACCCTTAAAAGAAAACGTACCAAGCACGTTTATATCGTAAATTTCGGCAAATTCATAACCGTAACCGAAGGTACCGCTTGCGGGAATAACAGGGTTATCCATTTCTATTCCGCAAAGATTAACACTTAATCTTCCCACAAAATCTCCTCCTTCTTAAGAACGGGGCCGTCTTTACAAATTCTTTTATAGCCTGTAACTGTTTTGCAGGAGCAACCCATACAAGCACCGAAGCCACATCCCATTCTTTCTTCAAAGCTGAACTGACCGCTTGTGTTTGTTGATTTAAATACCGCTTTGAGCATAGGCTCGGGACCGCAGGTATAAAAATATGAATAGTCAATATCCTTTAAAGCATCTGTAACGAAGCCTTTGATACCGTATGAGCCGTCGGCAGTTGTAACGTAAACCTCTGCACCGAGCTTTTTGAAATCTTCTTCGCAGAAAACCTCATCTTTAGTATTAAAGCCAAGGATAACGCTAACCTTTTTGCCCTCGGCAATAAGCTTCTTGCAAAGCATATAAAGAGGCGGAACACCTACACCACCGCCTAAAAGCACGGGCTTATCACCTGAAGGAGATAAATCGTAGCCGTTACCGAGGCCCGTAAGCACGTCAAGCTTTTCACCGGCTTGCATTTTTGCCATCTGCTCAGTACCTTTACCAACAACCTTATAAATTATTGTAAGAATTCCGTTTTCGCAATCATTAACGGAAATAGGTCTTCTGAGATAGAAGCCGTCGAGCTTTATATTAACAAACTGTCCGGAAGACGTGATATCACTCACGTCTCCCTTAAGCTCCATTTTGTAAACTGTTTTTGTAAGTGCTGTATTTGATTTTATTTCAAAAATAGACTGTCTCATAAGTTTCCTTCAGCATCGATAGTTGAAATTGTAAGAGTAATATCTTCAAGAACGTCAAGAAGTACTCTTACGGTATCGAGTGCGGTAAATATTGTAACGTTGTTTTCGATTGCATAACGGCGAATCTGATGACCGTCGTTATTATCACCGGTAGCATTAATATCCTTTGTATTAATTACGTAGGCGATATGGCCCTGACGAAGCGCCTCGGGAACCTCGTTACTGCCCTCGCTGATTTTACCGAGAACGTGAGTACGGATTCCGTTTTCCTTAAGGAACTTTGCAGTACCTGATGTTGCCTGAATATTAAAGCCGAGCTTATAGAATCTACGGATGAGAGGAAGAGCCTCTTCTTTATCCTTATCTGCAATTGTTGCAAATACTGTACCGTAATTCTGAAGGTGCATACCTGAAGCCTGAAGAGCTTTATAAAGAGCTCTGTTAAGCTTGTCATCGTAGCCGATTGCTTCACCTGTTGATTTCATTTCAGGTGAAAGGTAAGCATCAAGACCTCTGATTTTATTGAAGGAGAATACGGGAACCTTTACGTACCAACGTTTCTTCTCTTCGGGATAGATATCAAAGATACCCTGCTCTTTAAGGCTCTTGCCCATAATTACCTCTGTTGCAATATCGGCAAGAGAATAGCCGGTTGCTTTTGAAAGGAAGGGAACCGTTCTTGATGAACGGGGATTAACCTCGATGATATAAACGTCATCGTTTTCGTCAACAATGAACTGGATGTTGTAAAGACCAACAATACCGATTCCCAAGCCTAACTTTTTAGCATACTGAAGAATTATGCCTTTTACTTTATTTGAAATACTGAAAGAGGGATAAACGCTTATTGAGTCACCTGAGTGAATACCTGTTTTCTCAACAAGCTCCATAATACCGGGAACGAATACGTCTCTGCCGTCGCAGATAGCGTCAACCTCAACCTCTTTACCGTAGATATATTTATCAACAAGAACGGGCTTGTCCTCATCAATTTCAACGGCTGTTCTGAGGTAATGACGAAGCTGTTCTTCATTAGCAACAATCTGCATAGCACGACCGCCGAGAACGAAGCTGGGACGAACAAGCACAGGATAGCCGATTTCAGCAGCTGCTGCGATACCGTCTTCAAGATTTGTAACGGCTTTACCCTTTGCACGGGGAATATTTAATTCGTTAAGAAGGTTTTCGAATGCATTACGGTCTTCAGCACGGTCAATAGCGGCACAGTCAGTACCGATAATTTTAACACCACGATCGAAAAGAGGCTGTGCAAGGTTAATTGCAGTCTGACCGCCGAGAGAAGCAACAACGCCTTCGGGCTTTTCAAACTCAACGATATTCATAACGTCTTCGGGAGTAAGAGGCTCAAAATAAAGCTTGTCTGCCGTTGTATAGTCAGTTGAAACTGTTTCGGGGTTATTGTTGATAATAATAGCCTCGTAGCCTTCATTTTTAATAGTCATAACAGCGTGAACGGTTGAGTAGTCGAATTCAACACCCTGACCGATACGGATAGGACCTGCACCGAGAACGATAATCTTTTTCTTATCGGTAAGGCGGGAAGCATTCTCACCTGTGTATGATGAATAGAAGTAAGGGATATATGCGTTTGTATGGCAGGTGTCAACCATTTTGAATACGGGGAAGAGATTTAACTCTTTACGCATATTGTAAACGTCGATTTCCTTACAATCCCAAAGGCGTGCGATATATTTATCACTGAAGCCCATCTTCTTCGCAGCCTTAAGAATTTCAGCATCCTTATTAACGCGAAGCTTTTCTTCCATATCAATAATGTTTTTGAACACCTCAAGGAAGTAAGGTGTAATCATTGTGATTTCGTGAATTTTTTCAAGAGAAACACCGTGGTAGATAAGCTCTGCAATAGCAAAGATATTATCTGAACGGAACTCTGAAATATATTCAAGGAGCTCATCAACGCTCATATTGTCAAATTTTGAAAGGTACATATGGTTAGCACCGATTTCAAGAGAACGAATACCCTTAAGAAGTGCTTCTTCAAGATTTGAGCCGATACCCATAATCTCGCCCGTTGCTTTCATCTGAGTACCGAGCTTGTTAGTAGCAGATGCAAATTTATCAAAGGGGAAACGGGGTAATTTTGCTATAACGTAGTCAAGCTTAGGCTCAAAAGCTGCGGTTGTATTTGCAATCTGAATTTCTTCAAGAGCCATACCAACTGCAATTTTTGCAGTAACGCGAGCTATAGGATAACCGGAAGCCTTTGACGCAAGAGCTGATGAACGGGAAACTCGGGGGTTAACCTCGATAAGATAATACTCTGAAGAGTGAGGATTAAGAGCAAACTGAACGTTACAGCCACCTTCGATTTTAAGCTCTTTTATAAGCTTGATAGCTGAGTCGTTAAGCATCTTTTCATCCTCTTTGCTAAGAGTAAGAATAGGAGCTACAACACAAGAGTCGCCTGTATGAACACCAACGGGGTCAATATTTTCCATACCACAGATTGTGATAGCGTGGTCGTTTGAGTCACGCATAACCTCAAACTCAATTTCCTTATAGCCCTTAACAGACTTTTCAATAAGAACCTGATGAACGGGTGAAAGTGCGAAAGCATTATTACCGATTTCGATAAGCTCTTCTTCGTTGTTAGCGAAGCCACCGCCCGTACCGCCGAGAGTGAATGCAGGACGAAGAACAACAGGGTAACCGATACGACCTGCCGCTGCCTTTGCTTCATCTAATGAATAAGTAATTTCTGAAGGAATAACGGGCTCGCCGATAGACTCACAAAGTTCCTTGAACATTTCGCGGTCCTCTGCTCTTTCGATAGATGCGCTTGAAGTACCGAGAAGCTCTACGTTACATTCTTTGAGAACACCTTTTTTCTCAAGCTGCATAGCGAGGTTAAGACCTGTCTGACCGCCGATACCGGGGATAATTGCGTCAGGACGCTCATGACGGATAATCTTTGCTACGTATTCAAGAGTTAATGGCTCCATATACACTTTATCAGCGATAATGGTATCTGTCATAATAGTAGCAGGGTTTGAGTTCACGAGAACAACCTCATAACCCTCCTCCTTAAGCGCAAGACAAGCCTGAGTGCCTGCATAGTCGAATTCAGCAGCCTGACCGATAACGATAGGACCTGAACCGATAATTAAAACTTTTTTGATGTCTGTTCTTTTAGCCATACAAAATTCCTCCTATATATCAATGAAAAAATTAACTTATTCAGAGTAAACGACCTTGCCGTTACAAACCGTAAGGACACATTTGCCGTTTACCGTCATATCTTCAAAGGGCATTGCTTTACCTTTTGAAAGAAAGTCTTTTGCTTTTATTTTGTACTCTTTATCTAAATCCCATACTGTGTAATCAGTATTCAAAGGAATACCGAAACGTTTTCGTGGGTTTATTGCCATAAGCTCAACAAGCTTTTCTAAAGTAATCTCACCCGTTTTCACGAAGCTTGTATACATAAGCTGAAAAGCCGTTTCAAGACCTACTATTCCGAAAGCACTGCCTGCAAGACCTTTGCTTTTCTCTTCTTCGGAATGAGGTGCGTGGTCAGTTGCTATCATATCGATAGTGCCGTCTTTTATGCCCTCTATAAGAGCAAGCTTATCTTCCTTTGAGCGAAGCGGCGGATTCATTTTATAACATCCGTTTTCTTTTAAATCGCTGTCATCAAGAATCAAGTAATGAGGACCTGTTTCACAGGTTACGTCTAAGCCCTTTGCTTTAGCTTGTCTTATCAGCTCAACGCTTTCTTTTGTTGAAATGTGGCACACGTGATATTTACAGCCGGTTTCTTCAACAAGCTTTAAATCTCTTTCAATCGGCTTCCATTCGCTTTCACTGCATATACCCTTATGGTTATGAGCCTCAGCGTATTCGCCGTCGTGAATATAACCACCAAAAAGAAGTGAATTATCTTCGCAATGAGCAACTATCATTTTGCCTAAAGCTTTTGCTTCAAGCATTGCCTGTCGCATTAGCTCTTCGCTTTGCACTCCCCTACCGTCATCGGAAAAGGCTATGCATTTTTCTGCCATTGCTTTCATATCGGAAAGCTTTTCACCCTTTTGACCTACGGTTATTGAGGCGTAAGGATAAACGTTTATTTTTGCATCCTTTTCTATTAAGACCAACTGTTGCTTTAGGTTCTCAAGGCTATCAGGCACAGGGTTAAGGTTAGGCATTGTGCATACTGCGGTATAACCGCCGTGAGCCCCCGCAAGACTACCTGACTCAATCGTTTCTTTATAAGAAAAGCCCGGCTCGCGAAAATGAACGTGCACATCGCAAAAGCCGGGAAAAATAATATATTCAGGTGAATTGAAAACAGAAACACTATCACAAGACAAATGCTCCGCAACAGCTGAATAGAAAGAATTACCCCCTATACAGTCTGTGACAGCTTTTATTGTTTGTGCTTTAAGTTGCTGTATCATAAAAATCCCTTTCTGATTCTTAAAAAAGTGAAGCCGAACATAAAATAAAAAGCCTTGCTTTCGGCAAGGCTGAATACACAAAGACACTGATACAGACAAGCTGTACCGCACATATTTTTATTCACTCTTGCCGACATCTCTGTATCGACTTAAAGACCTTAATAATATTAACACAATTAACGACATATTGTCAATACTAATACACATTTTCCGACATACAGTTTTTGACAGTAAAAACCATAATATTTTGTTAATTTTTACAAAACTTAATTTCTATCTTTGGCAATGTGACGAACACATTAATATTGATTATGTTAAATTATTAGTGTAATATATATAATGAATTATTATTTACTGAAGGGGGCATCAATATTTTGGAACTTAGTGACAATATTTTTATTTTCCAAAAAGGCTTTAATTATTCGCAAGACGGCCCCGGAAACAGACTTGTTTATCATCTTTGCGGATGTAATCTAAAATGTCCTTGGTGCTCCAACCCCGAGGGTATGACACTCACCGAAAAAGCAGAAAAGCTATCAGTAACAGATATAGTCAAAGAAGCCCTTTCCTGCAGAATGATGTTTATCGACGGTGGCGGTGTTACTCTTACGGGCGGTGAGGTAACCTGTCAGAAGCCTGCAGTTTTAAACCTGATAAAAGCGCTTAAAGAAAACAACCTTCACACTTGCATTGAAACGAATGCGTCTATAACTGATTGTGAGGAAATTTTCAGCGAAGTTGATTATATGATTGCAGATTTCAAATCGCCCTTTCCTGATAAATTAAAAGCTGTTACGGGTGCAGATATAAACATTATAAAAAATAATCTTCTTTACAGAGCAAAAACCGGCAAGCCATTGCTTATAAGAATTCCTCTTATAAATAGCTTCAACGCTTCCCCGGAAGATGCCGTTGCATTTGCAGATTTCTTTGAATTTTTGCAAAAAGAAAGCAACAATGATAATCTGTTTTTTGAGATACTTACGTATCACGAATACGGTAAAGAGAAATATGAAAAGTTAGGTAAAGAATACACAGTTTGCGACGGCTTTGTTACAGATAATGATGTTAAAGCTCTTGCAAAAGAAATCAAAAAAAGAAATTTAAAGCTAATTAACACCTGAGGTGACCAATATGTACAAATTCAATCCGCAATTAACAACAGAAAAAGCAAAGCTTCTTTTCAAGGAAGAGCGTGCTATAAATCATCTTGAGGGCTGGTTTATAGTTAAAGAAAAAGAGCAAAAGGCAGATGAAAAATATTCTGATTTAGCCCCCACAAGAAGAGCCGCAGAAAAATTCAGGGAAGCAGTTAAGGTTTTACCCTTATCAATAAGTGACAACGCAATTTTTGCAGGCACTCAAAGAGATGCTTTTGCAAGAAGCTACGCTCTTATTAACCCTTCCTTCAGAGTTGAAACCTTTGCAGGCTACTGCGACCCTACCGCAGTTTACGATGATATTACGCCTACGGAAGAATTCACAAAGGAAAGAATTGACGCATTAAGAGAGCTTGATAAAAAGACTGATTACGTAAAGGCGCTAAGCCGGGTTTACGAAAAATGCGAAACACTTACAGGTGAGGTCGCTTTCTTTATTGAACAGGTTACGGGTCATCTTATCCCCGATATGAGATACGCTTTGAAAAACGGTATCAAGGCTATGCTCAATGATATTGAAGAAAAACAGAAAACCGCAAATAAAGACCAATATGAAAACTATGAAGCAATGAAGGTTGCTTTGGACTGTGCTTTAATTCTTGCAAAAAGATATAAAGAAATTGCAGAAGAAAAGCTTGCGGTAGCAGAGGGCAACAGAAAAGAAGAGTTAAAGCTTCTTGTTGACACCCTCGAAAAAGTTCCCGAGAACGGAGCAGAAACTCTTTACGAGGCAATTCAGAGCTTTATTATTCTTTGGGAAACAATGTGTCTTGAGCAAGCCCCCAACCCCTTTGCATTTTCAGTAGGTAATGCTGACAGAATCTTCGAGCCCTACAGAGCAAAGGATACCCTTTCAAGAGAAGAAACTGCTGCACTTTTCAAGCATTTTCTTGTGTTCTTTAACGTTGCCGACAGAAGCTGGGCAATTTCACAAAACCTTATTGTAAGCGGTCGCGACAAAAACGGAAACGACCTTACAAACCCTTCTACTTATGCTCTTCTCGATGCATATTACGAAATGAATCTTCCTCAGCCTATTCTTTCCGTTAAGTTACATAAAAACACACCTCAGAAGCTTTATGAGGAATTGGGAAGATTTCTTTTCACTCCGGGTTGCCTTACCCCCTCTTTCTTTAACGACGATTCACTTTATCAGGTTTTATCTAAAGCCGGTATTGATATTGACGATATTGAAGATACCTCAATCGCAGGCTGTCAGGAGCCTCTCATAATGGGTAAGGACAACGGCAATACAACTAACAGCTGGTTCAATTTAGGTAAAGTGCTTGAGCTTACCTTAAACAACGGTTATTCTACAATAACAGGCGAAAAAATAGGTACAGTTTGCGAAGAAACCGATGCTTTATCGGCTCTCAAAAATATAAGAGAACGTTTCTATAAAAACGCTCAGTATTTCTGCGATGAAATGGTAAAAGCCGCAAACGGTGCTTCAAGAGCAATTTCTCATTTACCCGTTCCGTTTTTAAGTACTGTTATGGGCGGTATCGAAAGCGGTTACGATACTCGTGATATAAATAATCAAGGCACAAAATATAACGGTAGCGGTTGTCTTATTCATGGTACAAGCGTTGTTGCCGATTCATTTATTGCTATTGATAAGTTAATAAACGAACGTCCCGAAGATGCGCAAAACCTTCTTGATGCATTAAAATGCAACTTTGAAGGCTACGAGGAATTAAGAGAATTCTTACTTTCTGCTCCGAAATTCGGTAATAATATTGACGTTATTGACAAGGAAACCGCAGAGCTTACATCAAAAATTGCCGATATGGTCAGAGCTCAGAAAAACTACCTGGGCAATAATTTCCGCCCTGACTTTTCAACCCCCTCAACACATCTTCTTTACGGCTATTGGGTTGGTGCTCTCCCCTGCGGAAGAAAGTCACGCGATATGCTCAACTACGGTGTTGACCCGCTTTACGGTGAGGCTCAGAACGGCCTCGGCTTCCGTACACTTTCACTTATGAAGTTACCCTTTGATAAAATGTGCGGCGGTTACGCATCTCATTTTGGTATTGACCCCAAATATTTCTCAAGCAACAATTACGAGGGTAAGGGTGTTGAATTCCGCGATAAAGTTATGAAGCCCTTATTCTTCAACGAATTAAACGAAAACGTTTCTCCCTTCTACCTTTACGTTAACGTTACAACCGCTGAAATTCTCAAAAAGGTTCTTGCAGAGCCTAAAAAATATGCACCAAGCGGTGTTTATATTATGAGAATTCACGGTACATTCGTTAACTTCCTCGACCTTTCACCCGCAATTCAGCAGGATATTATCCGCCGTCTTGACCCCGCATCAACTGCGGTTACATGCTGATTATATGAAAATATTAGGTATTGATATAGGTACAACAACCATCACCGCTTTAATTCTTGATACAAGCAAAAAAGAGATTTTGAAAGCATCTACGGTAAATAATGATTCGTTTATTGACGGCAGAGCTTTTGAAAGGATTCAAAGCGTTGAAAAAATAGTAGCAAGAGTTAAAGCGGCAGTAAAATCAGTTTGTTGCGAATACACTCCTGATGCTATCGGCATAACAGGACAAATGCACGGAATTCTTTATTTAGATAAAGATAACAAGCCCTGCTCACATCTTATGATATGGCAGGATGAGAGAGGTAATCAGCCCTATAAAGACGGTGAAACTTATGCCGAGTTTCTCACAAGAGAAACGGGTATTAAAGCCGCAAGCGGTTTCGGTCTTACAACACATTATTATAATATAATTAATAATGAAGTCCCCGAAAATGCGGTTATGCTCTGCACTATTCACGACTATATTGCTTCGCTTATCACAAGCACAAAGCCCGTCACGCACTCAAGCGACGGTGCAAGTCTTGGATTTTTCAATTTAAAAGAGAAATGCTTTGACGAAAAGGCTTTAAAAATCGCAGGAATTAACAAAGACTTTTTACCTGAAGTGATAACAACGACCGCTGCAATAGGCAACTCAAGCTGTGATTTTATTGTTGACGGAATACCCGTTGCAGTTGCAATCGGCGATAATCAAGCGAGCTTTATAGGCTCAGTTTGCGAGCCAAACTCAATACTCGTAAACGTTGGCACGGGCAGTCAGGTTTCCTTTGTAACTAAAGATGTAAGGCCTTTGCAAACGGGTGAAATAAGACCTTTAACCGATGATAAATATATCTTTGTCGGTGCTTCCCTTTGCGGTGGAAGAGCGTATGCTATTTTAAAATCATTCTTTTCCTTATGCGCTGATATGTTAGGTGGCTCCAAGGATAATTTATACAAGAAAATGGACGAATTATCAGAAAATATATTTTCTGACAGAAATGAGCTTTTTGTTAACTGTGAATTTTGCGGGAGTAGAGAAAACCCTACCGCAAGAGGCAGTATAACTAATATCGGTACGGAAAATTTCACTCCCGAAAACTTAATTTGCGGTGTACTAAAAGGCGTTTCAAAAGAGCTGAAGGATATGTATACATCAGCGAAAGAGCTTATAGATTTCACTCCCCAAAAGCTTGTTTGCTCAGGCAATGGCTTGAGAAAGAGTGAGATCTGGCGAAAAGTTTTTGAAAACGACTTTGATTTAACTTCAGAATTACCTAAATACAGCGAAGAGGCTTGTGTTGGTGCGTGTGTATTTGCTTCTTCGGCTACAGGTGAATTTTCTGACATTGAAACTGCACAAAGAAACCTTTTGAGGTGAGATAATGGACATTAAAAAAATTGCTTCTAACCCTGTGTTTTTCGAAAAAAACAGAGTTTTCAGAGTATATCTCGGCGGAAAGCTATTCGCCGACTTTTTCGGTGATGACAGCGAAGACTCCTTTTATCCTGAGGAATGGATTTGCTCTTCTACAAAGGCACTCAACGAGGGAAGCACCGATGAATTCGAAGGTCTTTCAACCGTAAAAGATACTAACCTACATTTTAACGAGCTTATAGAGCAGGAAAAAGAGCTTATGCTCGGTAACAGAGACGGTCTTGACGTACTTGTAAAAGCTCTTGACTCGGCAATAAGACTTCCCGTTCAAGCCCATCCGGACAAACCGTTTTCACGAAAATTCTTCAACTCGGATTTCGGCAAGGCAGAATCCTGGTTAGTTCTTGGTGCAAGAGAGGGTGCTTGTATTTATTTCGGTTTTAAAGACGGCGTAACCGAAGATGATTTCCGTAACGCAGTTGACAGTAGTGAAACTGATAAAGCCGCTATGGAAAAGCTTTTAAATAGAATTCCCGTAAATCCCGGTGACGTTTATTTTATACCCGCTAAAGCAGTACACGCAATCGGTCCCGGTTGTCTTATTTTAGAGGTACAGGAGCCAACAGACTTCACTATTCAACCTGAAAGATGGTGCGGTGACTATCACCTTTCCGACAACGAAATGTATATCGGATTAAACAAAGACGATGCTTTAAGCGTTTTTGATTACTCATATAATTTAGAAAAGGTTATGAGTGAATGCAAAAAAACACCGACGGTTGAATTCAATACCGACGGTTGTAAAAAAGAAGTTTTGATAAGCAAGGCAGATACCCCCTGCTTCAGTGTTGAAAGATACGTTTTAAATAACAGCAAAACAGATTTGTTAGATGGCACTTGCGTTTACGTTGTAACAGACGGAGAGGGTTATTTAACTGATAATCAAGGCTATGAAAAGCCCTTGAAAAAAGGTGATTATTTCTTTATGCCTTATTCTTGTAACCAAAAACTTATTATAAGCACAAACAATAATATAACCGTTGCGGTTTGCAAGCCTCCGGAGGTTAAAAATGATTGAAGAATTATTGAAGATTAAAATCTGGACTGCTCCTGAAATTACAAAATTCTTTAAAAGCCTTGAGGATTTATTTGACGAGGAAAAATGCGTTATCGTTTCAGATGTAACAAAAGAACTTCTCAAAAGAGGCGAAAAGGATAATGTTTCAGCAGCAGAGGTTATCCTCGTTTACGCAACTCAGCATTATTTTAACGTTGACGATAACAACTACAAGTCACTCGTTTATTACCGCTTAGGTCAGCTTTACGAGCATCATAGAGAAAATTTTGTAAAGGCTTACACCTATTACAACAAATACACTCTTAACAATACAAATAACGGTAATAACCACTCAACCCTTTTACGAGCATTAATTTTAAGAGATAATTTCACGTATTCTGATGAGCTTGAAAAAGAATTCAGACAGAGCCTCGGCGAAATTGATTTAGGGCTTAAAAGCGACCGCCTTTATGAGAATATAGGCAGGCTTATCATTGCGCGAAAGGAAGGCAAGGATGACGAGGTTGCTCAGATTACCAAAAGACTTAAAGGTATTGTAAAAACAGAGTTTCTTGTTTTCCCCGATCTTATTACCAGAAAAGATACTATAAGAGATACGCTTGACGTTCCTATGAAGGTTATAAGATTCGTTGAAACGTTATAAAATTTCAAACTTCACACAAAAAACGCAAGGCGATAAGCCTTGCGTTTTTTTCATCAATTATTATTTTTTATTCCATTTATCTTTGTGGTGGCCATAATGGTTACCGTTATTGGAGTTATTATTCCATTTATCTTTGTTGTTTTCTTTGTCCTTGTTGTTTTCTCTGTCTGTGCTATTATCTTCTTTGTATTCAACGTTTTCTTTATCGGAATTTTCATTTTTATTTTCGGAGTTATTTGAATTATTGTGCTTTCCGTTGTTTTTGTGTCCCCAATTAAGAACACCATTTTCTATATAATACGTTTCTCCGTAAAAATCAATATAACCGTTATAATTCCAATTAAGAACACCGTTTTCAACGTAGTACCATGTACCATAGAAGTAAACCAACGTTGTAGCGTTAAAGTTCACCTTACCATACTCAACATAATACCACTCACCGTAGAAGTAAACTAAAGTTATTGCGTCAAAATTAACTTTACCATATTCAACATAATACCAATCGCCACAGAAATAAACCAATGTTATTGCATTGAAATTTACAACACCGTTTTCTACATAATACCAAGCATCATAAAAATATGTAAGGCCGGTATAATTCCAATTTATAGCACCGTTTTCAACATAATACCAGGACCCTTGATAATAAACCAAACCTACATAATCGTAATTTACAGCACCATCAACGAAATATGTCCATACATCATTATATAAAGCAAGGCCGGTATAATTAGGATTCCATACGCCGTACTCTACATAATAAATTTTACCATTTTCTTCATAAATACCGTTGTAATACCAGTTAAGAACACCATTCTGAACGAAGTAATATGCTCCGTAATACTCAACAAGACCTGTATGTTTTACAAAGTTCCCGTCAGCATCTACACAATACCAATTAAACCAATACCAAACAAGTGAATATTTTTCATTCTCGGTATCCTCTTCAAATACTATTACGGGTATTATTTCTTCAGCTCTGAAGCCACATACTGAGCAAAGCTGATACTTCAAGCCCTCCTCTGCTTCTGTTGCTTCTTTCTCTATTATCCATTCACCAAAAGCATGGTTACCTGTTGCCTCAATAGCAGTTACATCTGCTTTATCGTCGCATCTTGAACAGTGATGAGATTTTTCACCAGCTACCGCACAGGTTGGTTCAACATCAACCGTCCATTCTGCTGAATAGTCGTGACCAAGAGCATCAATGCTTTCTTTGACTTCGTTTGCGCAAGTCGCACAAACCTTGCATTGTTCACCGTTTACTGTACATGTAGGTGCAGCTGTTACAACCCATTCACCGTAGTTATGACCTAAAGCATCAATAACGGTTACATCTACTTTATCATCACATCTTGAACAATGATGTGATTTCTCGCCTGCTGTTTCACAGGTTGCTTCAACATCAATTGTCCAATCGTTCATATAATCGTGACCTAAAGCTGGAATAACTATTCTTGATTTTTCGTAGCCACAGTCACAGTATGTACGTGCTAAACCGTCTTCAACGCAGGTTGCAACAAGAATTTCAGTTTTATAGTGAGGAAAAATTGCATTGTAGTGAACTAAAGCTGTTGTGGGAACAGAATTATTACCTTTAGCAACCTTTACCCATGATTCTTCGCTACCGCTATAAAATACGTCTGCAACATTTTTTGGAAAAGCATTTGCACCAATACTTGTGATACCTTCAGGAATATTAACGTAACTAAGGTTCGTACAAGCATAGAATGCATAGTTTTTAATATAAGCTACGCTCTCACCAATAAGAGCTTCTTCAAGATTAGTACAGCCGTAGAAAGCGTTTTGACCAATATTTTTAACACTGTCAGGTATAGTAACCTTAACAAGATTAGGACAATTCTGGAAAGCAGAGTCTAAAATTGTAGTAACACCGTCACCGATTTCAACACTTTCAAGACCTATACAGCTCAAAAATGCAGTTTTACTGATTGTAACAACTGAATCGGGAATATTAACAGCCTTAAGACTTTCACAGCAAGAAAAAGCTGAAACGCCAATACTCTTCAAGCTATCGGGTAAAACAACCTCTTCAAGATTACTGCACAATGCAAAGCATTCTTTAGGAATTGTTGTAACGCCTTCAGGGATAACAACCTTTTCGATACTTGTGCATCCGTAGAAAATATTTGCAGGAATAGCGGTTATGCCTGCAGGTAAATACGCTTCGGTAACCTTGCCGTTTTCGTCATAAATATCGGCACCTGCGTTTGTGGGGTTAGAAGTATAACCAACAAACTTTATATTATACCAAGCATCAATTGAATCAATATTAACAGAATCAACCTTTGTACAACCTGAGAAAGCATAGTTTCCAATTGTAGCTACACCGTCACCTAAATCAATTGCAGTTAAATTAGTACATTTAAAAAATGCATATTGACCGATAGTTGTAACTGAATCGGGTATAATAACTGAGGTAATACCTGAATAATCATAAAACGCCTTGTCGGCAATATTGGTTACAGGTAAACCTTCATAGGTTTCAGGAATGATGATATCACCACTAACCGTTGTACCTGCACCGGCTACTGTATAAGAAGCGTTGTCACTATTTAAAGTGAATACTAAATCTGTATCAGCAGCAGAAGCACTTAATTGTAAACCAAACAATACTGCAATAATTGTGACGAGCAATAAAGCAGTTTTAAATGCGCGTTTCATAACAACCTCCAAAAAAATAAATAATAATTAATATATTTTACGTCAATCCATATTCTTCCATTAGTATTGTACCACTATACTTGCAATTAGTCAATGATTTTTTCTGCATTTTACACAAAAGTTTTCTACATTTTATCTATTTATTCGCCATTTTCACTATATTCTCTGAACATTCCCGTAAAATTCACGTTGTTCCTTGAAAAGATTTTTAATGCATAAATAATGCTCACATAGACCATACAACAAACAAAAAAGCCATAAAAAAACCCAACCCCCTGCCGAAGCAAGGGGTCGAATTTTTGGAAAGAGAAAATGAAATGTTAAGCAATTACAATGTCTAATTATTATATAACAGACCATTGTTGTGCAATTTTCACAACTTTATGAACAAATTGTAAACAAATCACGTGTTAGGATCATGCTTCAATATTTCCTCTAAATCCCTTTGTGTTTTTATTTCAAATATTCTTTCTTCTAACTCTTTTTCATACTCTTCTCTGTTTTTCCTTACCATTCTATCTATTTCTCTGCCAACCGCTTTAACGTCAGCAACTCCTCTGACAGTTATAAAACCATCGGGACATTCAAAACGTATACTACCCGTTTTTATAAGTCCGCCGGAAAAATTTGTTATTTTTACCAGCCCTCTGTATCTTCCCCAATAAGATACCTCTTTTAAATCTGTTTGAACGTTTTTGCCGGAAAGGAAATCGTATCTTAATATTGTAACATCTTTTTTGTTGTGATAAATATACAGTCCAACATCATCATACTCAATAATAATTTTCGGTACAAATAATCTGTCAAAAAAAGAAACAAGGCAGATAATTATTAAAAATACAGATAACACAAAGGAATCCATTGCGTGACTTATTGCACGAGAAGTTCTTCCAAAACACCCCCAATAATCTGAGGTAAAGAAATTAGTAGCTAAAGTTTCAAACCATTCGGGAGAATCTATATGAAATATGAACACTGTTGCCATACTAAAAACCACAAGAGAAATTACAAAACAAATCGGCGCTACTATAAGCAAACCGTTTGCCCTTCTTGCTAAAACCTTCATAATTCCACCTCGAAAAAATAATATCAAAAATCACAAAAATATTCAACTATTATTAATGACATTTGATTTCAGATGTGGTAAAATGTGTATACTATTATATATAAGTATATTATAAGGAAGATACTATGGACATTTTAAAGATTTTACAAGATGAATTTTCAGTTAGTGAAGCTCACATTAAAAACATTGTTGAGTTAATTGACGACGGAAATACTATTCCCTTTATTGCCCGTTACAGAAAAGAAATGACGGGCTCCTGCGACGACCAGAAATTAAGGGAAATCAACGATAGATTAACTTATTTAAGAAATCTTGAAAAGAGAAAAGAAGAGGTTTTATCTTCAATAGAAGAGCAAGGTAAGCTTACTGAAGAAATCAGCAACGCCGTTGCTGCAGCGGTTACGCTTGCCGAGGTAGAAGATATTTACAGACCCTATAAGCAAAAAAGAAAAACACGTGCTTCAGTTGCAAAAGAAAAAGGTCTTGAGCCTTTAGCTGAGCTTTTGTTTTCTTTTACTCTTCAAGGTGCTGACCTTACGGAAGTTGCAAGTAAATATATAAACGAAGAAAAGGGCGTGTTTACTGCTGAGGAAGCTTTGCAAGGCGCATCCGATATTATTGCCGAAATAATATCCGACTCACCCGAAGCACGTAAGGTTTTAAAGGACCTTATTGCTAAAAGAGGTGTTATCACCTCTACTGCAAAAACGGAGGAAGACAGCGTTTATTCAATGTATTATGAATATTCAGAGCCGGTTTCAAAAATCCCCTCTCACCGCATTCTTGCTATAAACAGAGGTGAAAAAGAAGGCTTCTTAAAGGTAACCGTTGATGTCGAAGAGGCCACCTCACTTTTGCTTTTAGATAAGCTTTTCATTAAAGAAGGTAGTTCATCTACAGAGTTTTGCCGTGAAGCCGCAAAAGATAGCTACACAAGGCTTATTCTTCCCTCTTTAGAGAGAGAAACAAGAAGCTCTCTTACTGAAAAAGCTGACGAACAAGCAATCAAAATGTTTGGTAGCAATCTTAAGCCCTTGCTTATGCAACCGCCTATAAAAAATAAAACTGTTCTTGCGGTTGACCCCGCCTACAGAACAGGCTGTAAGCTGGCAGTTGTTGACGGCAACAGCCGAGTTCTTTTCACAGGCGTTATTTATCCCACACCCCCTCAATCAAAAATTGCAGAATCCGAAGCAAAAGTGCTCGAGCTTATAAGGAAATACAATATCGACTGTATTTCAATCGGTAACGGTACTGCTAGTAAAGAAAGTGAAATCTTTATTGCTGATACTATAAAAAAATCACCACGTCCCGTTTCATATATGGTAGTAAACGAAGCGGGTGCGTCCGTTTATTCTGCATCTAAATTAGGCGCAGAGGAATTTCCTGATTTTGACGTTTCAGTACGTTCTGCAGTATCAATAGCAAGGCGTTTACAAGACCCTCTTTCAGAGCTTGTAAAAATTGAACCTAAAAGCATTGGTGTTGGTCAGTATCAGCACGACGTTCCCCCTGCAAGACTTGAAGAATCCCTTTCAGGCGTTGTTGAGGATTGCGTTAACGCAGTCGGTGTAGACCTTAACACCGCATCAGTTTCTCTTCTTAAATATATTGCAGGCGTTACGTCTGCAACTGCCAAAAATATTGTTCAATACAGAGAAGAAAACGGCGAGTTTAAATCACGTACAGATTTGAAGAAGGTAAAAGGCTTAGGTCCTAAGGCTTATCAGCAATGTGCAGGCTTCTTAAGAATCCCCGGCGGTAAAACTGCACTTGATAACACAGGCGTTCATCCCGAAAGCTATGATGCTGCTAAAAAGCTTCTTGAAATATTTGATTATAAAAAAGAAGACGTTGCTACTACGGGTGCTACGGGAATCGGTGCTAAAGTTAAGGAATATGGTATTTCAAAAGCTGCAGAGGAATGTAATGTAGGTATACCAACTCTTACAGATATTATCGGTGAATTAGAAAAACCCGGTAGAGATATCCGTGACGAATTACCAAAGCCTATGCTCAGAACAGATATTATGGATATGAACGATTTAAGAGAGGGTATGGAGCTTACAGGTACAGTAAGAAACGTTATTGACTTCGGCGTATTCGTTGATATAGGAGTGCACCAAGATGGCCTTGTTCATATTTCCCAAATTTGTGACAGATACATCAAGCATCCCTCAGAGGTTTTAAAGGTTGGCGAAATTGTAAAGGTTAAGGTTCTTTCAGTTGAGCCTCAAAAGAAAAGAATTTCTCTTACAATGAAGGGAATTCAATAATTCTCAAAAAAACACTAAATAATAGTGACAAACCAATATGTTTGTGATATAATTTAAAAGATTTTAATGAAAAGCGAGGTACTTTATAGTGCTTGAACTTAATTATGCTCTTGAACACATTATGAAAGGTATTGATGAAACCGTTACTGAATACGGGTTCAGACCTGAATACCCTGATGGCGTGTTCCCCCCTCAGTTACCCATTGAAAAAGATGGCGAAAAGTCTGTTATTATGTACAGAAGCGAAAGAGGCAGAATAAGAATTGAACATCTGGGCGATAAGCTTTCTCTTTTCTGTGCAAAAGCTGATGATGAAGCACCCGATGATGATATGAAGAGAGCATCTCTTTCCCTTTTAGATTTAGAAAACTTCAATGATAAAGATTTAAAATATATTTATGAAGAATATATTGAAACCTTTCAGAAGCTCTTTTCACAAAAGAATGCAGGTGCAGGTAAGAAAATGCCTACTCCCGTATCAAGAACTCAGGCTAAAAGCGGTGCTCTTGCATACGATGCCAATACTTTAGGTAGCCGTTTTACAACAATATACCCCGAACTCAGAGATGAATACAAAAACAATCTTGAGCTTTACGGTGAATTCCTTGCAGAAGATTTCTTTGTTAATCACGGTAACAAATACGTTATAGAAACAATCAAAGAAAACGACAAAATCAAAATGAGAAAGCTGTTTAATCTTCTCAATGATATCTATGAGGACGGTACAAACGATACACAAAGTCTTGTTGCAGTTACAATTCTCGGTAGCTCACTTGCAGCAAACCCCGAGCTTATCGATATTGCTAAAGAGCATTTTAGCGACACAATGATGGAGCCGGTCTCTGAAATCATTTCTTATTTAAGAAAAAGCAAAAGCGCAAGAATGAGACTTGAAAACCCGCCCTTATACAAACCCCAGAAGCAAAAGAAAAAAGGTATGTTTGCTTCGATGTTAGGTATGTAAAACTCACACCCGAGGTCACTATAGACTTCGGGTGATTTTTTATCAAAAATTCACATAAATCAATTTTCACATTTCCACGCACCCAACACCAACCAAAATGAAGCATCAATTATATAAAACCCCACAATTAAAAAAGCACACAAAAAAAGCACACAAATAAACATCCACCCGCCAAGCGGGTGGTTTTTCATATGCGGGCATAGCCCTATGTTCTTCGCGTATGCGTAAACGCATAAGTACGGTCTGCCAGTTGCGTAAGATTGTTACTTGCTACCCGTAAACGGGCCATATCCAC
>JAGBCU010000055.1 GCA_017937865.1 Clostridia bacterium
CCGCCGAATACGATAGCAGAAACAGGAACACCCTTGGGATTCTCAAACTCTGAGCTGATGCAGGGGCAGTTCTTTGCAGGAGCTGTGAAACGGCTGTTGGGATGAGCGCCTTTTTCTTCGCTTTCCTGACCGTTCCAGGGGTTGCCCTTCCATTCAACTGCATTTGCAGGAGGATTCTTGTCAAGACCTTCCCACCAAACTGTGTTAGTGTCAAGGTTGTGAGCAACGTTTGTGAAGATAGTACCGCTTTTTGTTGTAGCAAGAGCATTGGGGTTTGATTTCTCGTTAGTACCGGGAGCAACGCCAAAGAAACCGTTCTCGGGATTGATAGCATAAAGTCTGCCATCGGGACCTTTACGGATCCAGGAAATGTCGTCACCTACGCACCATACTTTATAGCCTTTTTCTTTATAGATTTCAGGGGGGATAAGCATAGCAAGGTTTGTTTTACCGCAAGCTGATGGGAAAGCAGCACAGATATATTTAACCTCGCCCTTGGGATTTTCAATACCGAGGATAAGCATATGCTCTGCCTGCCAACCTTCTTTCCAACCCTGATAAGAAGCAATACGAAGAGCGAAGCATTTTTTACCGAGAAGAACATTTCCGCCGTAACCGGAGTTAACAGAGATGATTGTGTTGTTCTGAGGGAACTGACAGATGTATCTCTTTTCTTCATCGATATCACAACGGCAATGAAGACCGCGAACCCAATCGTTGCTGTCGCCGAGAACCTCTAATACTTCTTTACCTACTCTTGTCATAATAACCATGTTAAGAACAACGTAGATAGAGTCTGTAAGCTCGATACCAACCTTTGCGAAGGGTGAGCCAACGGGACCCATTGAATAGGGGATAACATACATTGTTCTGCCCTTGTAGCTGTCGCGAGCAATATCATAAAGCATTTTATATGCTTCTGAAGGCTCCATCCAGTTGTTTGTAGGGCCTGCTTTTTCTTTTGAAGGAGCACAGATAAATGTTCTGCCTTCAACACGAGCAACGTCGTTTACAGCAGTTCTGTGAAGATAGCAATCGGGAAGAAGCTCCTGATTAAGTTTGATGAGCTCACCTGTTGAACAAGCAGTTGCTCTGAGTTCTTCAATCTGTTCTTTTGAACCGTCAATCCAAACGATTTTATCGGGCTTTACAAGCTCAACCTTTTCGTCGATCCAGGAAAGGACGGTCTTGTTTGAAGTTAATGCTGACATATATAATAACCTCCTGAAATAATATCCAAAATTACCTATTATGTAATTGATAACATAATACACTATTTTATTGGAAAATTCAACTAAAAAATGGAATTTTGTCAAAATATTGACAATTGCACAAGTATATAAACAACAAATTGTGTTTCTATGGCTATTATATCAAAAAACTCCCCGAATATTCGGAGAGTTTTTTTGTTTGCAAATTGCAAGTTTTAAATTATTTAATATATTTATCAACGAAGCTCCAAACGCCCGGCCAATAAAGCTCGGGGTGTACAAGATGTGCTTCTGCATGCTCAGCATCGGGAATAGATAATTTTTCCTTTACACAAACAGCGGCATTGTAGTTAAGGTCAAGCATTCTGTACGGAACAAATAAATCTGCTTCGCCGTGAATAAAGAGTGTAGGAGTTTTAGATTTCTTTAACTGCTCAACGCAAGATGCTTCTTTAAAGCCGAAGCCTGAAATAACTCTTGTAGCTAAATCGCCAAGATAAAGAGCGGGGAATGCAGGCAAATGATAAGTTACCTTTAATTCATTTTTGAATTCATCCCACACTGAAGAATAACCGCAGTCAGCAACGGCACATTTAACGTTTTCCGGAAGATTTTCGCCTGTTGTCATCATAACTGTTGCGGCACCCATTGAAACACCGTGAAGAACAATTTGAACATCTTTGCCGTAGATTTCAATTATGTAGTTAATCCAGTCCATAATATCGAATCTGTCAAGCCAACCCATTGTAATTGAACGGTGCTCGCTTATATCGTGACCTCGCATAGCAGGGAAAAGGATGTTATAGCCTTTTTCGTGATAATGAAGACCATAGCTACCCATACCTTTAGGACTGCTTGTATAACCGTGGATACAAATAAGCCATTTGTCCGAAGGCTCTTCAGCCTTAACAGTTAAAGCGTGTATAGACTCATTGCTTCTGTTTTTTATAACAATATGGTCGTAATCCTTTGTATCAACCCAAGCATCACCCTCAGCACCTAAAATGTTTTTCTGTAAAGTAGGGTCAGGGGGATTCTTTTTATCAAGTATTTCGTGACCTTTATCACTAAGTACTTTTGAAGCTCTTGTAAGAATCAACTGATTCATAACAACACCAAAGCCTGCCATTAAGCCCGTAGCACCTATTAAAGCTTTTGTGGTTTTTTTCATAAAATCACAACCTTTCAAATTATGTTAAAACTATTATACTACATTAAAAATCAAAAAGAAAGAAAAAAACAATATTTTTTATTGTTTTATATAATTTGTTCTGTTATAATAAACCTTAATATGATTGGGGGTTAACTCATGAGTAAAGATGTTTTGTTCAAAACCTCTGCCTTTGGCGGTTTTAAAAAAGATGAGGTTATGGATTTCGTTCAGCAGGTTTTAGGTGAAAAGGGCGAGCTTGAAAGATTGCTTTTAAATAACACAACTCGTAACAATCAGTTATCTGCTGAATTAAACAACGTTAAAGCAGAGATTGACAGCTTATCAAGTGTTCGTGACGAGCTTGCGGATAGCTTAATTAAAGTTGAAGATTTAACAAACGCTCTTAAAGAAAAAGATGCTATAATTGAAGAGCTTAATTTAAAGCTTGCCGAAGCACTAAGGAATAGCTGTTCATCTGATGAGTTGGATAGGCTTAAAGCAGAAAATGATGCTCTTAAAGCCGATATCGAGAAGAAACGTGACATGGAACGTCAGGTTGGTGCAGCAATGCTTGATGCGAGAGTGCATTCTGAAGAGCTTATTGAAGAAGCAAAAGAAAAAGCAAACAACGTTACCAAAGCCATTTATAATGCTATCGGTGAAACAGCGGTTAAAATTGATGACCTTTCGGCAGGTATCGGTGAAATCGCCCGTAATTTCACAAAATCAGTTGAAGAGGTTGAGCTTAGAATTAAAGTTTTAACAGGTGATATGAGTAAAACGGCTCAGGCTCTTATTTCAGATTCAGTTTCCGTTGAGCCTAAAGCTTCCTCAGTTGACGATATTCCTGTTTATGATTTCAATGCTGTGTCAGTTGACGATGTAATTGTTGACGACGAAGAGTGATATTATGAGTGAATATTATCTTAACACTTCGAATATAAATGAATGGGTAGATAGCCTTAAAGCCGGTGACAGAGTTTATTTAAGCGGTACTGTTTACACTGCCCGTGACGCTGCTCATAAAAAGATATTTCATCTTCTTGATAACGGTGAAACACTACCGTTTGAGCTTGAGAATTCTGTTGTTTATTATGCAGGACCCACACCCGCCAAAGATTATCTTGTTATAGGTAGCATTGGTCCTACAACCTCATCCCGAATGGATACATTTTCGCCAAGGCTTATTTCTCTCGGTCAAAAAGCAATGATAGGTAAAGGCAATAGAAGTAACGACGTTGTTAATGCTATAAAAACCTATTCTGCGGTATATTTTGCTGCTGTTGGCGGTGCAGGGGCTTTGTATTCAAAATGCATTAAGTCTTGTGACGTCATAGCCTTTGAAGAATTAGGTTGCGAATCTGTTAAAAAGCTTGAGGTGAAGGATTTCCCGCTTTTAGTTGCAATTGATTCTTCGGGTGAAAGTCTGTATAGATAACAAATTAAGTGTGAGGTGCAATTGAAAAAATCCTTTGATTATTTCAAGACGTTTAAAATCCTTACAGAAAATTTAAATAACATATTCAAGCTATCGGTTGATAACAAAGATTATAATAAGCAATACATAACGTTTCTCGCAAACAAAAATGAGCTTACCGATTACTTGAAAAATGATTTTATTACCCCGATTGAACGGGGTGATATTTTCATATTATCAGATATGTTTTCCCGGGAAATGAATCAAATTAATGTTTTAAACGACTATAGTTCATTTTCTTGGTCTGAGTTAAACGAAATTATAATTAGCTTTCGTGCGTTATTTGATATTCAAAATAACGTTTTTGATAAAATCAGTTTTGAAAAGCTTAACGTTAATATTGTTGATAAAGCAATCGACGGCTATAATCAGTCGCAGAGATTAGTCAGAGATATTTATAAGCTGATTAAAAAAACGATAGTCGGATATTGTGAAAATCCACTTTTAAAATACACAGTTTATGTTGCTTATCTTGAGCTTGCAAAGCAGATGAACTGTACTTTTTTTGAAATTGAAAGAATTATATTAAATAATAGTTAATAAAGGTGTTTTATGAATTTTTATGAATTAAGACGTAGTCTTATAGAAAAAGAATTTTCAAGAATGAATGATATGCAAAAACGTGCCGTTTTTAACGTTAACGGTGCGGTTTTAATTCTTGCTGGTGCAGGTAGCGGTAAAACTACCGTTCTTGTTAACAGAATCGCTTACCTTATTAAATACGGTAATGCTTATAACTCTGAGTTTTCTTACAGAGTGCCTACGGAAGCTGATTGTATCGCTCTTGAAAATTATATTAATAATGGTGGCGAGATTCCCTTTGAGGTTGAGCCTCTTTTGAGTGTGGATGCTCCTCAGCCCTGGCAAATTCTTGCTATTACGTTTACAAACAAGGCGGCAAATGAATTGAAAAGCCGTCTTGAAGCTATGCTTGGCGAAAAAGGTAACGACGTATGGGCAAGTACTTTCCATTCCTGCTGTGTACGGATTTTACGTCGCGACAGTGAAAGAATCGGCTTTTCAAAGCATTTTACTATTTATGACACAGATGATTCAAAGCGTGTTATGAAGGATGTTTTGAGAATACTTGAAATTGACGAAAAGAGATTGCCCGTTAAATTTGTTTTATCTGAAATCAGTAAAGCTAAGGATTCTCTTCTTACACCTGAAGAATATACTTCTTCTATTCCGAGCTATGACCAGAATAAACGCCTTATCGGACAGGCTTTTGCAAAGTATGAAGAAATGCTCAAAAAAGCTGATGCAATGGACTTTGATGACATTATTGTCAATACGGTTAAACTTCTTAAAGAGAATCCTGACGTTTTAGAGTATTATCAAAGACGCTTTCGTTACGTAATGGTGGACGAGTATCAGGATACAAACCATGCTCAGTATATTTTAACCTCACTTCTTGCGGGCGGTTACAAAAATATTTGCGTTGTTGGCGACGATGACCAGAGTATTTATAAATTCCGCGGTGCAACAATTGAGAATATTTTATCGTTTGAAAATCAGTATGAAGATACTGCTGTTATACGACTTGAGCAAAATTACCGTTCAACCTCCGTTATCCTTGATGCCGCTAATGCAGTTATTAAAAATAATCAGGGCAGAAAGGGTAAAACTCTCTGGACTGAAAAAGACGGTGGCGATAAAATTACTGTTAAAATTCTTAGTGATGAGCGTGACGAGGGCAGATACGTTGCAGACGAAATTTTAGATGCTGTTGCAACAGGCAGAAAGCTTTCGGATTTCGCTATTCTTTACAGAACTAATGCTCAGTCAAGCAGTATTGAACGTGCTCTTGTTTATAACTCTGTACCCTATAAGGTTATAGGCGGTCACAGATTCTATGAAAGAAAAGAAGTTAAAGATATTCTTGCATATTTATCTGTTATTGCTAATCCCTCAGATACCGTTCGTTTAAAGAGAATTATTAACGAGCCTAAAAGAGGTATAGGTGATACGACTATTAATAATGCTTCGTCCATTGCCGACGGATTAGGTTTAACTCTTTACGACGTTATTTCTCATTCTGACGAATACCCGATGCTTTCTCGCTCGGCTGATAAGCTTAAAGGCTTTACAAAGCTTATAAATTCACTTGCACTTTCTCTTGAGGAAAACACAATTCAGGATTTCTATGATGATGTAATCAATAAAACGGGTTATATGGAATATCTTGAGCTTGATAAAGAAACGGCTGAAGAAAGAAAAGCCAACGTTATGGAGCTTTTAGCCAACCTTATTCGTTATATGGAAGATAACGAGGGTGGCACTTTATCAGGCTTCCTTGAAGAGGTTGCTTTGATGACTGATATTGATAATTATAATTCAGATAATGAATCAGTTGTTATGATGACACTTCACTCTGCAAAAGGTCTTGAATTCCCCGTAGTATTTATCGTCGGTATGGAAGAAGGTCTTTTTCCGGGAAATCAGGTTATGTATGACCCTACTGAAATTGAAGAGGAAAGAAGACTTTGCTATGTAGGTATAACTCGCGCAAAGGAAAAGCTTTATATTACTAATGCAAGGCAAAGAATGTTGTTTGGTAATACAAGCATTACAAGGCCTTCACGTTTCCTTAGCGAAATACCTGAGGAATTAACCGATTTCCAGCATAACGAGCCTCAGCAGAGCTTTTATAGCGGTTATTCGGGTGGATATTCAGGTAATCGTTCGTCTTATGGCTCTTCGTCTTATTCAAGTGGTGGGAACTACGGTAGCAAAGCCTTTGGAACACCTCAAACTAATATGTCAAAATCTGCATCTTATCAGAAGCCCGTAGCAAAAGGCTTTGCAAACGGTGGCTTCAGCTCATCACCGTCTAAAGCTACACCTAAAGCGGATACGGCAGTTGTGCTTGATTATAAAGTGGGTGATACCGTTGAGCATAAGGCTTTCGGCAGAGGTATCGTTGTCAGTACAAAGGCTCTCGGTGGCGATATGCTTTTAGAGGTTGCTTTTGACAACTGCGGTACAAAGAAGATTATGGCAAAGGTTGCCAAAATGAAAAAAGTATAAAAAATATCCGTGAGAGAGAAAACCTCTTTCACGGATTTTTTATTAATATTCTGAGAATGGTGAAGCAATTCGGGATAACCTGAAATTAACTGCGCTTCTTGAGCGATTGTATCTGTAAATACTGAATACAAGTCCGATACCGATATATAAGCAAAGTGTACTTGAGCCACCCGCACTGAAAAACGGAAGAGTAATACCGATAACAGGAAGCACCATTAGGCACATACCAACGTTAATAACAACCTGAGAAGCAATCATAGCGGCTACGCCGTAACAGGCAATTTGTGATGAGAAATCACGAGCCTCTTTACCTGTTTGAATCATTTTAATTACTATTGCAAAAAGTAAGCTTAATGCAATCAAGCAACCTAAAAATCCCGTTTCTTCACCAATTGAAGTGAAAATCATATCGTTTTCGCTTTCGGGAACAATACCCGCTTGGGTGTAGGTGCCCTTAAAAAGACCTTGACCAAAGAATCCTCCCGAGCCTAATGCATTCAAACCTTTTAACTGCTGATAGCTTTCATCGGGGAATTCTTCGGGGCGGAATAAGGCTAAAAATCTTGTTCGTTGATACTCACTGAAAATAAACATCCAAATAAGAGGGGATGCAGCTAAGGCTAAAATACCGCCACCAGCAAAGAAACCGATGTGAAGCCCTGCAAAATAAAGCATCGCTATCGTCATCATAAGGAAAATAAGCGCCGAGCCCATATCACCCGTTAAAACAACAAGACCGATAGGAATAAGAGCGTGAATACCTAATAAAACAATTGATTTAGGATTGTTTAAGTTATCTTTTAAAAGCTCAAGATGCATTGAGAAGGTGATAATAAATCCAATTTTTACAAGCTCTGAAGATTGAAAGTAAATTGAGCCGAACTTTAACCAGGATTTTGCGTCGGGACGGGCATCAGGTGCAACACCTATTGCTAACGTCAGTACCATCAGCCCAACACAAAACAGACCGATTATAGGCCATAGCTTCATTATAAGCTCATAGTCAATAGCCGATATTATTAACGTCAGAATAATACCCATAACCGCCGCTAAAATCATAACCTTAGCATCTCGCCACATAACCTCTCCGTCGGTTAATTGCCATCTTGTAGTGCTATGGACCATTAAAACACCGAAAATCGATGCGGCTGTAATTAAAGCTAACAGGAATTTGTCTGTTTCTGAAACAAATCTTCCTATTAACGAAAAATATTTTTTCAAGGCAATATGCCCCCTTGATTTTATCTTATAATATTGTTATTATACATATAATAGTTTTTTATTTCAAGTATTTTGAGGTTTATATGATTGAAGTAATTTCAAAAAGTCCAAATGAAACAGAAGAGTATGCAGAAAAGCTCGGTAAACGTTTAAATGGTGGTGAGGTTATCGCATTTTTCGGTGGGCTTGGTATGGGTAAAACCCGTTTTACGTCGGGTCTTGCAAAGGGAATGGGTATTGATGAATACGTTTCAAGCCCCACCTTTGCAATTGTAAATGAATACGAGGGTGATATTCCCTTGTGTCACTTCGATATGTATAGAATTACTTCCTTTGATGATTTATGCTCAACGGGTTTTTTTGATTATCTTGATAATGGCAGTGTTCTTGCTATTGAATGGAGCGAGAATATCGAAAATGCTTTGCCCGAAGATAAGCTTATTAAAATTGAAATTTTCAAAGGCGAAAGTGACGATGAAAGAATTATAAGAATGAGTGGTGAAGGTGTTTATGAAGATTCTTGGCGTTGATAGCTCTGCTACTGCCGCAAGTGCTGCGGTTTTAAGTGACGGTAAGCTTCTTAGCGTTACCTTTTCAAATACAGGTCTTACTCATAGCCAGACGCTTTTACCGATGATTGATAACACCTTAAAAACGGCCGGTCTTACAGTTAGTGATATTGACTGCTTTGCAGTTACTAACGGTCCGGGCTCTTTTACGGGTGTAAGAATCGGTGTTTCGGCAGTTAAAGGTCTTTCTCAGCCTTTAAATAAAAGCTGTATGGCTGTTTCGACTCTTGAAGCTATTGCAAAACCACTTGAAAACAGCGGTGTTTATGCAGTTTCTGTTATGGATGCCCGTTGCAATCAGGTTTATACTGCTCAATTTGATTGTGAAAACGGTTTTTCAAGAGTTACAGATGATGATGCTTTATCAATTGAAGCTCTTGCAGAACAATTGAAGTCTGTTAATAAAAGAAAAATTCTTATCGGTGACGGGGCTCTGCTTTGCTATAATAAAATGAAGGATGTTGTTAAGGATATTGAGCTTGCACCTTTAAATATCCGTTACCAAAGTGCTTCTTCGGTTGCACTTATAGCTTACGATAATTATGTTTTATCAGGCGAGAGCTGTTTTGTTGATTCAAATCAGCTTGTACCTAATTATTTGAGATTATCACAAGCAGAAAGAGAATTAAAAAAGAAACAAGAAAATGAAATATAAATTCAGAAAGGTTGGTTTAAAATGATAGTTATTGCATCTGACCACGCAGGTTTTCCTCTTAAGGAAGAAATTAAGGCTTATCTTAACGAAAAGGGTGTAGAATATATTGATTGCGGTACTGATTCTACTGCGTCAGTTGACTATGCTGCATTCGCTCAAAAGGCTTGCTTAAAGGTTGCAGGCGGTGAGGCAGAAAAGGGTATTCTTTGTTGCGGTACAGGTATTGGTATCTCAATGGCTGCAAACAAGGTTAAAGGAATAAGAGCCGCTTGTTGCTCTGATTATTTCAGTGCTAAATTTACAAGACTTCACAACGATGCAAACGTTTTATGTATGGGCGCTCGTGTAATTGGTGCCGGTGCTGCATGTGAGCTCGTTGACGTTTTCCTTAACACAGAATTTGAGGGCGGAAGACATCAGAGAAGAGTTGACCAGATTCACGCAATTGAAAACGGCGAAATATTGTAATGAATATCAATAAAAATGTTTTAAGAAATAATCATAAAACATTTAAAAGGGCGTTATGTATTATACTAACGCTCTTTGTTGTTTTTACTATAGTTACCGTTTGGGGTAATGTAACCTTATCTGTTGATACTTTTCTTTTTGAAACTGATAAAGTGAATGTTGAAAGCGGCTACAAAATTGCCCACGTTTCTGATTATCATAATACAGATAATATATTTCTGAATGATGCGGTTTTCTCATCACTTGAAGTTGAAAAGCCTGATGCTATTGTTTTGACAGGTGATTTGATTGATTCTCGTAAAACAGATATTGAAATAGCAATAAATTTTGTTTCAAGGTTAGTAGAAATAGCACCTGTTTATTACGTTACCGGAAACCACGAATGCAACGTCAGCATCAAAAGTCAATCAGCATTTGATAATATGATTCTTGATTTAAAAGCTTTAGGTGTTGTTGTTTTAAGAAACGAAAGCCTTGAAATTACTCTACCTAATAATGAAAAGCTTAATTTATTTGGAATTAATGACCCGTATTTTCATTGTGAATATGAAAGTGAGGTAGGGGAAGCTACTGATTCCTTATGTGCTTCTTTTAAAGTGGATAAAAGCAAATTTAATGTCCTTCTTGCTCATCATCCGGAGCAGCTTGAAATCTATTCTGAATATAATTTCGATTTAGTTTTTTCCGGCCATGCACACGGTGGTCAGATCAGGATTTTTAATCAAGCTCTTATTGCTCCCGACCAAGGTTTATTTCCCGAGTTTACGGACGGTGAATATAAATCGGGTGATACCACTCTTATTGTCAGTCGCGGAATAGGGAATAGCGTAATTCCATTAAGAGTATTCTGCAGACCGCATTTAATTTATCTTGAAATAAAATAAAACAACTCTCTCAACCAAAAAGTTGAGAGAGTCTTTTTGTTAGTTAAGCTTTTAATGCTCTTTCAAGCCAAATTGAAGCAATTTCAATAGCAGCATACATTCCGTTTTTGTCGGAAGATTTTTCAATAGCTGCAAGAGGATTAGCTTCTTTGGTGTTAACAAGCTGAACTTTAACTTTATCAGCAATTTTCACGCCGTGAACTTCGTGAGATTCTGTAACAGAAAGAAGAATTACATATGGGTCGTTAATATCGCCGTAGTAAATCTGATTACCTTTACGAACAAGGGGTCTACCCTTATAAGTAAGGAAGCTTGCTTGTTTATCTGCCAAGTTGAACACTCCTTATTTTGTCAAAATACTCAAATTAATTAAGATATGCCTTTAAAAGAGCCTGTAAAAGCTCATCTCTGTCTATTTTACGGATAAGGCTTCTTGCATTATTGTGAGTAGTGATATAGGTAGGGTCCTCAGACAGTATATATCCTACGAGCTGACTTGTAGGGTTATATCCTTTTTCAACTAAGGCATTGTAAACGGATATAAGTATCTCACGCATTTCTCTTTCGTGTTCATCGCTGATAGTGAATTGAATTGTTTTATCTGTCATATAAACACCTCCTAAGCTTATGTTTACATTATAAACTATTGATTTTAAAATTACAACAGTAATTTATTAAGAAAAAACAAACTTTTAATTAAATTATGCTCTTAATTCAATGCCGATATTCTTTAAGTTGGCAAGAATTGTGTCAATCCAAGCCTGAACCTCGTCCATTTCGAGAGTTCTGTCTTTAGCTGAGAATAACAAACGGACTGTAAGACTGTTAACACCGTCTTTTTGATAAGTGTCAATAACCTTAACTGAATTAAGCTCTGCAAGGTTGAGAGAATTCCAGCATTCTGAAAGCTGAGCAAAGGTTACGCCGTTTTTCATAACGAGTGAAAGGTCATAATATGTTGACTGTTGAGAAGAAGGCTCTTCAAAGCTGATATTGTTACCGCTAACCGTTACGAAATTGTCAACGTCAATTTCAATACAAACTGCAACACCGTTTTTGTCAAGCTTCTGTGCATTTGCAGGGTGAAGAGTGTTGATTGAACCGAGAGTAACACCGTCGCAAGCAATACTTGCTGTGTTCTTAGGATGTTGCCATGCGTGAGCAGGGGAAACCTTAGAAAGAACAGGTGCTTTATGCTTAATCTGTGAGAAAACTTCATTTACAATGCTTACTGCTTTATAGAAAAGGTCTTTTTCGGAAACAGTTTTATCAAATAAAACAACACCGAGGCGACGTCTTTCATTTGCAGTACCGTCATCCTTAACACCGTCAGCAACTCTACCGATTTCAAAAATGCCGAAGCTCTCGCTGTAGTCCTTGTTTTCTGAAACAGCATTGAGAAGTGTGGGTATCATAGAGTTACGGATAGTGCCGTTGTCAGAGCTTTCAATGTTAAGAACCTTAACGTTATCTTCAACCTCAATACCAAGCTTTTTGTATTTTCTTACATCACACCAGATATATGAGTGAACCTCATGAAGATTATAGTGTTTAACAAGAATATCTTTAATTTCATTGCTCTGTGAACGAACAGGGGAGCTCTTAACGGGCTTAAGAGGGCTCTTTGTAGTGATAATGCTAAAGTTATCATAGCCGTAAATACGGGTAATTTCTTCAATAATATCAGCTTTAATTGTAACGTCTTTTGTAGCTCTGAAGGAAGGAACCTTAACGTTGAAGCTTTCACCGTCCTTAGCTACCCCGAAGCCTAAAGCGGTAAGTGTTTTAACAATTCTTTCTTCAAAAATATCAATACCTGTGTATTTATCAACGTATGCTTTATCAAAGGTGATTTCGATTTCGGGGTACTTTCTAACGTATTCGTCAGTAAGAAGAGAAGCAACCCTTGCACCCTTATCAATATCCTGAAGTAAGTATGCAAAACGCTTTGCAGCAGTAACAGTCATCTCGGGGTCAAGCATTTTTTCGTATCTTGCAGAAGCATCGGTACGAAGACCAAGTCTTGAGGAAGATTTTCTGACGCTTACACCGTCGAAGTTTGCACATTCAAGAACAACTGCGTTTGTATCACCAACGATTTCGGAATCAAGACCGCCCATAATACCTGCAATTGCAACGGGTGTTGAGCCATTCTGAATAAGAAGAGTATCAGTTGTAATATCTCTTTCTGTGTTATCAAGAGTTATGAATTTGCAATCCTCTTTGGGAGTATCAACAACGATTTCGTCAATTTTGTTTGCATCAAAAGCGTGAGTGGGCTGACCCATTTCAAGCATAATGTAGTTTGTAAGGTCTGCAAGAAGATTGATTCCTCTCATACCGCAGTAGTAAAGACGAATTTGCATTGAAAGGGGACTTGTGTTTTTAGAGATGTTATCCATTTTAACGCAAGAATAACGGTAAACAAGGTCGGGTCTGCCAACGGTAACCTTGATTTTGTTGTCACCGTCATAAGCCAAATCTGAAAGAGGAAGTGGCTTTAATTCTCTGTCTGTTAATGCAGCAAATTCTCTTGCTATTCCGTAGTGTCCCCAAAGGTCAGGACGGTTAGTAAGGGATTTGTTATCAACCTCAAAAATAATATCGTCGATAGGATAGATATCTTTAAGATTTGTGCCGTTAGGTGCATCCACATCAATTTCCATAAGCCCTGCTTTGTCATCGGAAAGACCAAGCTCAAAAGCAGAGCAACACATACCTTCAGATTCGTAGCCTGCAACTGTTGCTTTTGTGATTTCCCCTGCAGGAACACGTCCACCGGCTTTAACAAAAGCGATTTTCATATTTTCACGAACATTGGGTGCACCGCAAACAACATCGTAAATTCTATCGCCACCGTCAACTTTAAGAAGATGAAGCTTCTTTGAGTTGGGATGGTTTTCAATTGAGAGAATTTCACCTACAACAACGTCACGAAGGTCATCGCCTTTAACGATGATGTCTTCAACCTCTGCGGTTGCAAGAGTGAAGCTGTTAATAAGTTTTTTAATATCGAGACCGCTGAGGTCAACGTATTCTTTTATCCAATTAATTGAAACAAACATTTATTTGACCTCCTTTTCGGGCTCAACAAAGGTAGCGTTTTCAAACTGTGAAAGAGATTTAAGATTACAGCTGTTGAAAACACGGATATCTTTAATACCGTATCTCATCATTGCAAGTCTTGTAAGACCAAGACCGAAAGCAAAGCCGGTATATTTTTCAGGGTCAAGACCTGCTGCTGTAAGTACGTTGGGATGGATCATACCACAAGGGCAAAGCTCAAGCCAACCTGAATCCTTACAAGAGGGACAACCGTCACCACCGCAGATAAGGCACTGAATATCAAGCTCAAAGCCGGGCTCAACAAAGGGGAAGAAGCCGGGGCGTAAACGAACTGTAATATCTCTCTGGAATACTTCTGAAAGCATTGTTTTCATAAAGTAAATAAGGTTAGAGATTGAAATATCCTTATCAACCATAACACCTTCCATCTGGAAGAATGTATTTTCATGACAAGCGTCGATCTTTTCGTTTCTGAAGCATCTGCCGGGGAAGATAACACGAATGGGTCTGTCTGCCTCAAGCTCTTTAGTGTATTTCTTTAAAATTGCATTCTGCGCTGCAGATGTATGAGTTTTAAGCAACTGATTTGTGCTTAAATAATAAGTATCCTGCATATCACGTGCGGGGTGATGCTTAGGAATATTAAGAGCCTCAAAGCAGTGATAATCGTCTACTATTTCATCATAATCTTCTATAGAGAAGCCCATACCTGCGAAAATATCTTCAACCTCGCGCTGTACGAGCGTAATGGGATGATATGAACCCTTTACTTCGTCAATCGGGAAGGTAACGTCATAATCCTCAGCAGAGTTAATAAGTCTTTCTTCTTCAAGCTTAACAAGCTCTGTTCTCTTGTTTGCGATAGCCTCTTCAATAAACTGTTTTACGTCATTGATAATCTGACCTGCTTCCTTTTTCTGTTCATTAGGGATGTTTCTTAATTCACCCATTAATGAAGAAATAGGTCCTTTTTTACCGAGGAATTCAATTCGCAATTGCTCAAGGTCAGCAGGAACAGTTGCACCGTTAACTTTTTCCTCAAATTGTGCTTTTAAAGCCTGTGCTTTTTCCAGCATTCTTTTTCATCCTTTCGAAATAATATATGTGAAGAGTGATGGGAAAAGAAAATAAAAAAATCCTCATCCCAAAAGGGACGAAGACAACTCCGCGGTACCACCCTTATTTTTGCATAGAGCAAACACTCATTCGTAATATAACGGTTACACCCGTCGCGACCTACTGTTATTTCAATCGCGATGCTCACAAGTGAACTTCAAGGGGAAAATTTGCAGTGTACTTACAGCCTGGGCACACCTCTCTGTAGCAATTTTTAGCCTTTACTCTCTTGGTCAACGCATTTGTAACATAATACCATAATAAAACATAAAATTCAATATGTTATAGCTAAGAATTTTTTCAAAAAATGCTTAAAATAAATAAAAAACGGAGAGAAAACTCTCCGTTTAATAAATATGAATATTAGCCCTTTACAGTGCCGCCCTTCATCTTAATAAGCTCGCGGTAGCTGATAAGCTCAACGTCGTGGTCTTTAAGATACTGATGGACGTAAGGATCCTTCATAAGCTGATATTCCCAAACTCTGTCAAGCCATCTGCCTGTGATACCTTTAAGTTCATCTGATTCAACTGAAGGATGAACAAAGGTTTCAGTAACACCGTCTTCGGGGATATCAGTCCAGATTTTAAGAATTGTATCACGGTAAACCTCGTAGCTTACACGCATATCATCATTCCAATCCGGGAAAAGAAGATAATCGGGGATAATTACGTTGTACTTTTTACCCCAATGCTTTGAAAGAAGCGTGACTGCAGCATAAAGAGGATAGGGTGTACCGTTAGGACAAATTCTCTTATCGTGCTTTGTGTAAAGTCTGTAAGCATATCCGTAGCTACCGCAAATTTTAAGAGCAAGCTTTGAAAGACCGAGTCTGCCTGTGTAGTGACCGTAAAGTGAACCCATATGGTTATCAACGTGAGAAGGCTTCATACCCATTCTGTGAGCAAGGTCAATCTGAGCACGAACTTCTTTTTCGATATCTTCATAAGAAGCGTTTTTCTCGACCATATCGCTTTCGTGCCACATAAAGCCTTCTTCGTCAAGAAGAGTTTTGCCGTTTGTAAGGGGCTTCCAACGATATTTCCCCCATTCACTTGTAAGGGTTGTGTGAATGCCGATAGCGTATTCGGGATGTGCTTTAGAAAACTCAACAGCATGTTCAGCACCGGGGCAGGGCATCATTATAGTTGATGATTTGAGCCATCCGCCCAAGAAAAGCTCTTCAACAGCTTCGTTAGCCGCATTACACATTCCGTAGTCATCGGCGTTAACAATAAGATATTTTGCCATATATAAAATCCTCTTTTCATTAATGAAAAAATTTCTATATAGTAATTATAGTGAAAATAATATAAAAATCAAGAGAGTTTACACAAAAAATGCTTTACAATGATAAAAAGTGTGGTAAAATGTTATAAAACAAAGAATAGATAGGTGTTTTTTATGAATGATATTAAATTAGGTGTTCAGCTTTTTACTCTTCGCGATAAATGTAAAGATGCGGAAGGTTTTGAAGAAACCTTAAAATTTCTTGATGATTTAGGCTGTAACGTTGTTCAGATATCGGGTATCGGTGATATTCATCCTGAAAAAGTTGCCGAGTTAATAGATAAATATAAAATGGATGTATGCGTTACTCACAAACCGTATGAGAGAATGAAAAATGACCTTGACGCCTTAATTTATGAGCACAACCTTATAAACTGTAAAAATATCGGTATCGGTGCTATGCCCGGAAACGTTCATGAATCAGCTGAGGGAGTAACAGGATTCATTGTTAAATGTAATGAAATTGCCGAGAAGATGAAGGAGCAGGGAAAACAGCTTTGCTACCATAATCACGCTCTTGAATTTGAGGTTTACGACGGGCTTCGAACTTTTGAAAGATTAATTGACGAAGTTCCGCTTCTTCACTTTATTCCTGATACATATTGGATGCAGGTTGGCGGTGTAAACCCTGCTGAATATATGAAAAAACTTAAAGGAAGAGTTGAGGTTTGTCACTTCAAAGATATGCGAATTGTTAACAATCAACAGCGCTTTGCGGAATGTGGTACCGGTAACCTTGATTTAGATTCTTGCTATCAGACATGTAAGGAAATCGGTGTTAAATATATTGTTATAGAGCAAGACCTTTGCTATGAAAAAGACGTTTTTGACTCAGTAAAAATAGGCTTTGAAGGCCTTAAGAGAATAGCTGAAAGAAATAAATAAGAGGTGGTTTTATGTCTATCAAAAAAAAGATTTTATTAACTGTAGCGTTTGTTGTCGCCACACTTTTTGTACCAATTGTATTATTGCTTTTGTTCTTTGATGCAATGACCTCATTTTCAGCCTATGTTATTACTTTTGGCATTATTATTTTCGCAATTTTAGGTTTTATTGTTATTAGTCTTATTGATATTCAAATCACTTTAAAGAAAACAGTTGATGACCTTAAAATGCAGAATGCAGCGATTGCTTATAAGCTTACAGGTTCCGGTGGTGCTTCAGCGATTTCAGACGATGCCACTACAGAAAATGCAGATGCTCCTCAGCAGACGACTGATACAACTAAGGTTAATCTCAATCCTGCTGACCCTCTCGTTATGCCTGTAGTAAAAAAGAAAGAGCCGGTAGTTGAAAAGAAAGAGCCGGTAGTTGAAAAGAAAGAGCCGGTAGTTGAAAAGAAAGAGCCGGTAGTTGAAAAGAAAGAGCCGGTAGTTGAAAAGAAAACTGACGACGGTTTTGATGATTTTCAATAATTAGATTTATGTAAAAAAAGCTCCTACGGATTTCCGTAGGAGTTAATTTTTATTCGTTTACAATATCACTCATATTGTATATACCGCTTTCTTTACCTGAAAGGAAAACAGCAGCGTTAACAGCGCCTTGAGAGAATATTGCTTTTGAACGGGCGCTATGAGAAAGAGTAACAATTTCGTCATTACCTGCGAATATAACCTGATGCTCGCCAACGATTGTGCCACCTCTGATGGAGTGTATACCTATTTCATTAGTATGGCGTTTTTCGCGTTTTGAATGTCTGTCGTATTCAAAATAAGCGTCAGGCATCTCTTCTTTAACTGCATTAGCAAGCATAATAGCCGTACCGCTTGGTGCGTCAATTTTTTGGTTGTGATGTGCTTCGATAATCTCAACGTCAAAATCGCTACCGAGAATTTTCGCAGCAGTTTTAGAAAGCTCACAAAGAAGGCTTACACCAAGTGACATATTATAAGAAAAGAATACAGGAATCACTTTTGAAGCGTCCTCAACCTCTTTAATCTGAATGTCAGAAAGACCGGTTGTAGCAAGCACAACAGCTGTATTTGTTTTTAAAGCGTATTCAAGCATTGAAGACAATAGTGCAGGGTTAGAAAAGTCAATTATAACGTCTGCCTTGACCTCTAGTTCATTGTAATTCTGAAAAATCGGGAAACCGATATTTGAGTCCTCAACGATATCAATACCTGCAACTATTTCGCAGTCTTTTCTCTGGCTAACGGAATTTATAACGTTTCTTCCCATTTTTCCGCAACAACCGCTTAATATAATCCTTGTCATTAAACTTCCTCCGAAATGTTAAATCATATTATGCTTTGCGAGAATCCGTTTGAGGTATTCAGTGTTTTTAGCGTTAAGAGGGGAAAGAGGCATTCTGCATCTTCCAACGTCCCAACCCATCATAGTCATAGCCGCTTTAACGGGTATCGGGTTAACGTCACAAAACAAAGCGTTGCATAAATCAATGTATTCTAATTGTAGCTTTGCACTTTCTTTAATATTGCCGTTAACCGCCAGCAGAGCAATATCGTGGGTGAGTTTTGGTGCGATGTTTGATAAAACAGAAATAACACCTTTTGCACCTAAAGCTGCCATAACGGTAATTTGGTCGTCGTTACCTGAATAAAAATTCAGATTCTCACCGCAAAGTGCAATTGATTTTGAAAAAGCAGAAATATCACCGCTTGCTTCCTTTGCACCGTTTATAAGAGGTAATTTTGAAAGCTCGAGGTAAGTTTCGGGCTGAATATTTACACCCGTTCTGCTTGGAACGTTATATATAATTATTGGAGTTGAAACTCTTTCTTCAATGTAAGAGTACGACTCAATAAGACCGTCCTGTGATGCTTTGTTGTAATAGGGTGTGACCATTAGTAAACCGTCTACACCGCATTTTTCAGCATCATTTGATAAAATAACGGCGTGCTTTGTATCATTACTGCCGGTACCTGCAATAACAGGTACTCTGCCTGCAGCAACTTTAACTGCAACCTTAATAGCTTCAACGTGTTCTTCGTAAACCAGGGTGGATTTCTCGCCCGTAGTACCGCACACAACGAGAGCATCAGTGCCGTTATTGATTTGGTATTCTATAATTTCCTCAAAAAGTGGGAAATTAATTTTAAGATCGTCCCCGGTGAAAGGCGTTACAATAGCAACACCTGCACCCGTGAAAATTGGTTTTTTCACAGAATGACCCCCAAATTTAAATTTATTATCAGTCCATATATCCTTCTGCACAAAGAAGCTCTGCAAGAAGAACAGCACCGCCTGCAGCACCTCTTAATGTATTATGTGCAAGGCATACGAACTTATAATCATATTGACTATCTTCACGAAGTCTACCGATTGAAACAGCCATACCGTTTTCAAGGTTTCTGTGAAGCTTTGTCTGAGGACAGTTATCCTCTTCAAAGTAGTGAAGGAACTGCTTTGGAGCAGAGGGGAGCCCAAGCTCTTGTGCTCTGCCTTTGAATTCTTTCCACATTTTAATCATATCTTCTTTTTCGGGCTTGTTTTCAAATCTTACAAAAACTGCGCCCATATGACCGTCAGAAACGGGAACACGAATACACTGTGCTGTGAAGTGAGGCTCTGTTGCTGAAACGATTTCATCACCAACAATTTTACCCCAAAGCTTAAGAGGCTCTTTTTCGCTCTTTTCTTCTTCACCGCCGATAAATGGGATTACGTTATCAACCATTTCAGGCCATCTTTCAAAGGTTTTACCCGCACCTGAAATAGCCTGATAAGTGCAAACTACAACGTCTTTAACTGTGTATTTATCATGAAGAGGGAAGAGGGCAGGAACGTATGACTGTAAAGAACAGTTAGATTTAACTGCGATAAAGCCACGCTTTGTTCCTAATCTCTTTCTCTGTGAATGAATAATTTCGATATGCTCGGGATTAAGCTCCGGAACAACCATAGGAACGTCAGCTGTCATACGGTGAGCGCTGTTGTTAGAAACAACGGGGCATTCAGCCTTAGCATATTTTTCTTCAAGCTCTTTTGTTTCTGCTTTGCTTAAGTTAACTGCACAGAATACGAAGTCAACACTTGCAGCTATTTTCTCGATATCCTTTTCTGCATCAAGAATAGTCATATCAAGATATTTTTCAGGTGTGGGAACATCCATACACCAACGGTCGCCAAGAGCCTCTTTATAAGTCTGACCTGCAGAGCGTGAGCTTGCAGCAAGAACAGTTACGTCAAACCAAGGATGGTCTGCAAGTAAAAGAGCAAATCTCTGACCAACCATACCGGTAGCACCGATAATACCTACTTTATACTTTTTCATAGGAAAACCTCCGTATTGGAAAAAAATACTTGTAAACTACGGATAAATGAATTATAATATATCCGCTTTTCAACGATTATATATAATAACATTTGTAAAAAATTAAGTCAATAACTATTTTACTAATAATAAAGGATGTTTTATGAATAAATCTGACTTTTTTTATAATTTACCCGAAGAACTCATAGCTCAGCACCCTCTTGAGCCTCGTGATCATTCTCGGATGATGGTGCTTTCTAAAGATAGTGATAATATTGAGCATAAGCACTTTTACGACGTTTGTGACTATCTTAAAGAGGGAGATTGTCTTATCCTTAATAATACAAGGGTTTTACCTGCCCGTATTTACGGCGTTAAAAAGGGAACGGGTGCAAACGTGGAATTCTTACTCCTTAAACAAATCGAAAATAATTTGTGGGAAACCCTTGCAGGTCCCGGTAAAAGAGCAAAGGAAGGTTCGGAGTTTATTTTCGGCGACGGTATAGCCGAAGCAAAGGTCGAAAACGTCCTTGAAAACGGCAACAGAATTATAAGATTTTCTTACGATAAAAACGATAATATTTTTAGTATTCTTGATAAAATAGGTCAAATGCCGTTACCTCATTATATTACAGAGGAGTTAAAGGACAAGGAACGGTATCAAACAGTTTATTCCAAAGAGTTAGGCTCCGCTGCCGCACCGACTGCAGGTCTTCATTTTACACCTGAGCTTTTAGAAAAAATCAGCAAAAAGGGAGTTAATATCGGTTACGTTACTCTTCACGTCGGAATCGGTACATTCAGACCCGTAAAGTCTGAAAAAATAGAAGAGCATCAAATGCATTCGGAGCATTACCATTTACCGAAGGAAACAGCTGATTTAATTAATAAAACAAAGGCTGACGGTGGTAGAGTTATTGCCGTTGGTACAACAAGCTGCAGAACACTTGAATCCGTTGCTGCGTTTTGCGGTGAAATTAAAGAGGATGACAGAAATACGGATATTTTTATTTATCCGGGCTATAAGTTTAAATGTATTGATGGATTAATAACAAATTTTCATTTACCCGAAAGTACTCTTATAATGCTTGTAAGTGCATTTTATGGTTACGAGAAAACACTTAAAGCTTATAAAACCGCCGTTGAAGAAAAATATCGTTTCTTCTCATTCGGTGATTCAATGATTATTACTTAATTTGAGGTTTATTCTATGTTTAAATTATTAAAAACAGAAGGTAGTGCAAGACGCGGTGAATTTACAACTGTTCACGGTACAGCGCAAACCCCTGCTTTTCAAAACGTTGCAACCTGCGGTGCTATTAAGGGAGGCTTATCAGCATACGACCTAAAGGATATTAACTGTCAGGTACAGCTTTGTAACACTTATCATCTTCACGTAAGACCGGGAGATAAGCTTATAAAAGACCTCGGCGGTCTTCATAAGTTTACAGGATGGAATGGCCCTATTCTTACCGATAGTGGCGGATTTCAGGTTTTTTCTCTTGCGAAGCTTCGTAAAATCAAAGAAGAGGGTGTTACCTTTAACTCTCATATTGACGGTAAGAAAATCTTTATGGGTCCCGAAGAGAGTATGCAGATTCAGTCTAATTTAGGCTCTACAATTGCTATGGCTTTCGATGAATGTGTCAAAAATCCTGCTGAATACAAATATGCTAAAGAATCTATCGAAAGAACAACTCGTTGGTTAATAAGATGTAAAAATGAAATGGATAGATTAAAGCAGTTACCTGATACAATAAATAAAGACCAATTGCTATTCGGTATTAATCAGGGGGCAACCTACGATGATTTAAGAATCGAGCATATGAAAACTATTGCTGAGCTCGATTTAGATGGCTATGCAATCGGCGGTCTTGCCGTAGGTGAGCCGAAAGAGGATATGTATAGAATTATATCTGCTGTTGAGCCATTTGCACCTAAGGATAAAATAAGGTATTTAATGGGTGTTGGTACACCGGGTAATATTATAGAAGGCGTAAGCAGAGGTGTTGACCTTTTTGACTGCGTAATGCCAAGCAGAAACGCCCGTCACGGTCATTTATTCACATGGAACGGTATTATAAATCTTAATAATGCTAAATACGCTACTGATGATTCACCAATTGATTCTGCTTGTGACTGCCCGACTTGTCAGAAGCATTCAAGAGCATATCTTCATCATTTGTTTAAAGCAAAAGAAATGCTTGCGATGAGATTAGCGGTAACTCATAACCTGTATTTTTATAATAACCTCATGCAACGTATAAGAGATGAGCTTGACAACGGTACTTTTGAATCTTTCAAAAACAAGTACGTTGATTTGCTTGATACGAGAATATAATAAAATTTCAAAAAAGACTTGTATATTTTTTGTAAAGTTGTATAATAGATAAGTATTATTTTTTGGAGGATACTTTTATGTATAATTTAATTAACCTTTCTTCATTATTCGGTGGCAGTGCTGAAGGCGGCCAGAATCCTATGTCTTCAATTATTCTTATGGTTGTTATGGTTGTTGCCATGTATTTCCTTATGATTCGCCCTCAAAAGAAGAAACAGAAAGAAGAACAGCAGATGCGTGACTCTATCCAGATTGGTGACGAAATCACAACAATCGGTGGTATTATGGGTCGTGTTGTTACCGTTAAAGACGAATATATCGTTATCGAAACAGGTGCTGACAGAATCAAAATGAGATTTCAGCGTTGGGCTATTCAGACAAACGATACTGCTAACGCACGTATGGAAGCTGAAAGAAAAGCTGCTGCTGAAGCTAAAAAAGCTCAGAGCGAAAAAGATGCTATTGATGCAGCTGTTAATGGTAAAAAATCAAAGAAAAAAGCAACAGTTAAAAACATTGGTGCTGCCGATGAAATGAAGGCTGAAGAAGAAGCTAAAATCGCAGAAGATAAAGAAGAAAACTAAAATAATTCATATTTGAGTTTAACTCCGCATACCTTTAAGTAAAAGGTTTGCGGAGGTTTTTTTTATGCCTGTTAAAATAAAAAGTAAATATAAAAAAGTTAATGAAAACAAAATTTATAATAAAATAAAACCGTACTTAAAAGGTGTTTTTATAGGTGATTTACTGTTTATTGTCGGTGTTATAATATGCGGATTGATACTATATAAATCCGACAGCACAAGCTCGTTTTTTTATTATATACCGTATGTTTTTATGTTTTTGGGGGCTTTTTTCTGCGGTATAAGCGTACAGAAAGGGGTAGGAGGAAGAGGCTTTTTAATCGGTATTTTAAGTTCTCTGCCTTATTTGACAACAATTATACTATTTGTATGTGTTTTTTTACGATTTAACGTGAGTGTAAATCTTTTGATTACAATTCCCGTATGCCTTTTAGGTGGTTTTATAGGTGGAATTATTGCAGTAAATAGCAGAATTTAGTATAAAAGGTGAATGTATGTTTAAAAAAAGTGTTGTAATAAGAGCAAAAAGAATAAAACCGATAAAGCTTGATTATAAGGTCCTTTTGTTTTTTAGTTTAATGATATGCGGAATAATCATTGGTGTAAGCTTAATTAAAAACGGTGACAGCGACTTTAACGGATTGCAAAAGAGCTTGATTGATAGCGTTAATAATACAAAATCAAACAATTCGTTATTTTCGTGTGTGTTTTTTGTTTTTGGGTGGTTGCTTATTCCTTTAATTGTTGCATTTTTTAGTGGGTTGAGCGGATTAGGATTACCTTTTTTAGCCTTATTAAACGTTTTATATGGATTGTTTTGCGGATTATTCTGCGGTAGCTATTACGTCAATTTCGGCTTACAGGGGGTAGGCTTCTTTTCTTTAGTGAATCTTCCTTGTTACGCAATAACAGCAGCAACTTTAATAAAGTGCTGCTGTGAGAGTTTAAAAATGTCTTTTAACGTTTTCTCGTTTTTGTGGGGTAACAGTCTAAACCAGACAAAAAACAAAAATCAGTTTAAAGATTATATTTTAACTTATTTAATTTTGTGCTTACCTGTTGTTGCAGGTAGTTTTTTAAATGTCGTTTCGTTTAAATTATTCGGTGATTTATTCAGTAATATCATCATTTGATGAATCATCAGCAGGTATTTCAATTACCGGTCTTTTAGGTGCTTTAACGTTACTTAACGGGTTAGCAGCCGCAGCCTTTTGAAGCTGTTCATTAACAACGTGGGTGTAAATCTGCGTTGTACTTAGGCTTTCGTGACCTAAAATTTCTTTGATTGCAAGAACGTCAACGTCACCGTATTGATACATAAGTGTTGCGGCAGTGTGACGAAGCTTGTGAGTTGATAATTCTCTGTCGCTTAAACCGGCTTTTTCAAGGGTTGATTTAACAATGAACTGAACGGTTTTGGGGCTGATTCTGCCTTTTTGACGGCTTATAAAAAGAGCGTCTTTATCCTTTTGCTTAACACCGTCAACAGGACGGAAGGGCAGGTATGCGTTAATAGCATCAACACAAGCGTCGTTAAGATAAATTGTTCTCTCTTTATTACCTTTACCGGTTACAACAAGAGTATTGTTGCTTCTGATATCGGAAAGATTAAGAGAAACAAGCTCCGATAAACGCATACCGCAATTTAAAAATAAAGTTAAAATACAGTAATCACGTTCTTTGAATTTGCCGTCAACAGATTTTAATAAATCAAGACTTTCTTCAAGAGTCAGATACTTGGGGAGAGTCTTTTTTATTTTTGGTGCATCAAGCTCTTGCAACGGGTTCTCGTCAAGAATTCGCTTTTGAACAGTTAAATATTTATAAAACATACGAAGAGTAGTTGCTTTTCTTGCACGGGTTCGCTCGTTGTTCTGTCGCGTATCCTTGCAGTAAACAAGGAACATATAGGCATCCTGAAGCGTAACTGAAGCAACGGTTTCAATAGAAATATCTTTAACTGTAATCTCTTCAAAGGGAGTTTCCTTAGGAACAAGACCGCGAATAATCTTTAAAAATCTAAAAAAAGTCTGCAAATCATTAGCGTATTCGCAAACCGTCCAATCAGACCTGTTTTTGATTACACTGTTATAATTAAGATATTCAACCACATAAGAGGGGAAGGTATCAATAAAATTCTCTTTTTTCATAAACAACCTGCTTTTTAATGATGAAATTATTATATATTTATATTCAATTTTTGTCAAACAAGGGTTAAAGTACGTTATTACGGTATTTATAACGAACATTTTTCTTTACGAAAATAGTATGTTATGATATAATAAAAACATCGACAGCAGTTAGGTGCTACCGATATCTTTATTTACTTTCAATCATCTAAACAAAAACTCGATTTCGAAAGTAGCTTTCTTTAGGTTCTGCAGTTTGCCCTGCAAGTAAAAGTCTTCAGCGTATGTTGAAGACTTTTATTTTTTATCCAATACTTATAATTAAATAAGACTCTCATCCTTGGAAATAAAAATGTTTGCCGAAGTAGGAGTTTTAATACTATTATTGAAAGGAGGGTAATTATGACTGCCTATGATTATATATGTATATGCAAAGTGTTTGATAGATTGGAATCTCGAAATGGTGATGAGCTGGTGAATCTTGAAAATACATATCAGATATTCAGAAGATATGATGAATTTGATTTTTTAACCTTGCTCGAAGCAAAGATATATCAAAATTGCCTTAATGAAATACAAAAAGAAGTATTAAAAACGTGCGGTTTTTTGCTACAATATAATAAAAATAAAGAGTCGGGGAAGTAACCTCGGCTCTTTAAAATTACATTTCCACTTATACAAAATAAAAATTTTGTATAAGTGGGGTTAGGGGTTTTGGTGTGGAAATTGGTGGATTTGCGAATTTAGGGTTATTTTGCGTTTTTATAGCTATTTTGCGTTTTTATAGCTATTTTGCAGGTGTTTGTATATTTGCGTGCTTTTTGTGTGTTTTTTGGTTGTTTTAGCTATATATGCTTTTTGATTAATAGTTTTATAAATAATAGTTTGGTTTTAAATAAACGAATTTTTTGATTATGTTATTCAATGTATTTATATCAATTAAAAATTTAATCGTATGAGTTAAGTTAAATTACTGAATTACTTGCTACTATATTTTTTCATACAAATAAGTATTGCTGACGTTACTACAACCATTGTAATTGTGTAGCCGAGCTTTGCGGCTGCGTTTCTTTCACTTTTCTTCATTTTGAATTTCCTTTCTCGTTGAATAGAAATTTTTAAAATGATGTAAGTATCATTTCAAAAAAACTGATTGAACGGCTTATTTTGGATTTTTTGTGATTTTTGATAAAATCAACTGTTATTTCTTAATTTTTATAAAATACATTGGATTATTAAGATTTTTAAATAATCCGGTGTATTTGTTTAATAACTTATTTAAGCTTGTTAAACTGATTCGGTTAATTGAATAATTCCGCCAAAATCAGTTAAATTACGTGATTTGTTATAAATCATAGATACGTTATAATTATCTAAAAACGCTTTGATTTGGTAAAAATCAGGGTGATTTTCAATATTTCCGCTGAAATACAGCTCATTTTTCGATATTTTAGCGGATGCACCGCCTATAAAGCCGTTGTGCTTGTCTGACAAGTAGACATAGCCTGCTTTTATTTTTAAAACATTAAATTGACAAATATTTAACAAATAGGCGAGTCCGGGGTTTTCTGTTATTACGGTGCTTTCATTTACTATACATAAGCTGCACCGTGAATAGCCTTGTTTTGTGTGAATAATTTCAATACCATTTTCGTTTGCAAAATCGATTATTTGTTGAGAAACAAAATCCTTATTGCATATAATCTTATCGCCAATAAAAGCTACGTTGAGCCTTACGTCGTCAGGATACGGTGATTTTATGTTTTCTTGAAAAGTCAGATTGAAGTTACTTAATTTTTTATTAAGCTTCTCCCCTGCTTCCTTACTTATTATAAGATTTCCGTTACCTTTATAGAAAGCTTGAATATCGGAATGAGAGCTTATTTCATCGTCAAGAAACGGTGAAGCCGGTAGCTTGATACAGTTAATTCCTAAATCGGTTAGCTCCTTGATTTCATTAGTGTAAGCTGAGCCGATTATGCAATCCTTTACCCTGTTTTGCGGTAGATTAGGCGCTTTTATAAAGTTTTTTCTGTTACAGTTATTCAACAGCACTTTCAAAGGCTTCTCTGACATTTCTTACACCTATAATTTCAATATCTTTAAACTCGTCTTTAGGAAGTTTTTTTATGTTTTGCCTTGGAATAATGCATTTTTTAAAGCCTAATCGCTCACATTCTCTTATACGTTGCTCGCAGTTATTTACAGTTCTTATTTCACCTGCAAGTCCGATTTCACCGAATACAATTGTTGAGCTGTCGATAATCGAATCCTTAAGGCTTGATATTATTGATAATGCAACTGCAAGGTCGCTTGCAGGCTCATCCGCCCTTAAGCCACCGACGATATTAACGTAGCAATCCATATTGCTGAAGAAGTAGCCTGCACGTTTTTCAAGAATAGCTATAAGCATTGCCATTCTGTTATAATCAAAGCCTGCCGCCATTCTTCTGGGGTTACCGAAGCCTGAAGCGGTAGCAAGCCCTTGAACTTCAGCTAAAATGGGTCTGGAGCCTTCTATAAGGCAAGTTACGCAAGTACCCGATACGTTTAAGGGTCTGCCTGAAATCATCGCTAATGACGGGCTTTCCACCTCTTGCAGACCTTTGTTGGTCATCTCAAATACGCCGATTTCATTTGTTGAGCCGAATCTGTTCTTAGCGGCTCTTAAAATTCTGTATGATAAATTACGTTCACCCTCAAAATAAAGAACTGTATCAACGATATGCTCTAAAACCTTAGGTCCTGCAATATTGCCGTCTTTGTTAACGTGACCCACAAGTATAATTGAGACATCGTTATTTTTAGCAGTTCTCATAAAGAGATTAGTGCATTCTCTGACCTGCGTAACGCTACCTGCGGTTGAGGAAACGTCAGATATACTCATAGTCTGAACAGAGTCAATCATAACGATATCCGGCTTTTCAGTCCTTATATATTCACAAATGATTTCAGCATCAGTTTCGCACATAATAGCAAGCGCTTCACTTGTTACTCCTAATCTTTTTGCTCTCATTTTTATCTGATATGCAGATTCTTCACCGCTTACATATAAAACAGAAAGGTTTTGAGAAAGAAGCTCACAAATTTGAAGAAGTATTGTTGATTTACCTATACCCGGGTCACCACAAAGTAAAACTAAGGAGCCTTTTACCAGTCCTCCGCCTAAAACACGGTTTAATTCACCCATACCGGTATTGTATCTCATTTCAGATGATGAATCTATTTTTGAAAGCGAAAGTACTTTACCTGAAGAATGAGTTAATCTGTTTTTAGATGATTTATTTGTTTCTGTTATAATCTGCTCTTCATTTAAGGTATCCCATTCGCCACAGGTCGGGCATTTACCGTACCATTTCGGCGTTTCATAACCACATTGACTGCAGATATATACTGTTTTAGTTTTAGCCATATTATCACCTTAGCCGTTTTATATAGAAGATAAATAATTCTGTACGCCCATTGCAATACAAAGGGCGATATTTTTTTGGTATTTTTCAGTTTGTAGTAGTTCGGCTTCTTCTTTGTTAGACAAAAAGCCACATTCAACAAGCACAGCGGGCTTCACCGCTTTATATATTAAAAATACTGATGAGGTACATTCTTTGATTTTTCTTGTGTTATCAGATTGTAAAGTGTTTACCGTACAGCTTTGAATGTATTCTGCAAGTGCAGAGCTTTCATCCTTAAAAGACGGCGAATAAAATACCTGCATACCTCTGTATTTTTCTTGTGAATAATGATTCTGATGAATGCTGATAAAAATTGCGTTTTCAGTTTCTTCCATTATTTTCATTCTGTTATGTAAATCGGAGGTTTTACGCTTTCTTATGGTGCTCAGTCCGCTATCCTCCAAGGATTCATCGGTTGTTCTTGTAAGAAGGGTTTCATAGCCTAAAGCAGTTAAATAATCGCTTAAATAAATCGAAATATTTAAATTGATATGCTTTTCGGGATAGCCGTCGTCAGTTGAAGCACCGCCGTCAAAGCCACCATGACCTGCATCAATAATTATACAAGGTGTTTTTTTATTAAATGATTTATTCTTTGAAGAAACAACAACCTCGGGAGTAAAAAAGCTAAAAATGAAAACTATTAATGAAACTACAACGCAAATAAATGAAAATAACAACTTTTTCAAAAGATCACCCTATAAATTATATGATGAATTCTTGAATTAAAGCTAATTATTTAAAGATTATCTGAACTCTTTTTCGTCTTTAGCCATAAGTATATGACGAATTATTTTGTGATTTGTAATATCGCTTTCTCCTATTATTTCAAAAAGCTTATTGCAAAATAAAACGGGGTTTACCGTAAAATCGTTACCCGCAGGAAGCACAAAGCTTAAAATAACACCGTTTTTATCGAATGATGAATGAAAATGGCGGATATGCTCGCAAACGTTTATTTCCTTTGTACCGCCTTTTTTAGTCTTTTTCTCAATAGTTATATTACCTTCTGCAACAGCCGTTTTACATTTGTTTGAGAATTCCTCGGGGGCTTCAACATCGGGAATAATAACTGAATATTTACCCAATACAATTGCAAGTGGCTTTTCCTTCGGAGCACTGACCTCTAAGAATTCAATGCCCGGAACAGTTGCTCTGTTAAGCTCGCTCAGTACTCGTTCATCGGGATAATCGTCGTCATTAAGACGGATGTCAAGCACTTCCCTTAAGCCCTCAACACCTAAAGGAAGAGGCATACCGAAAACAAGGTACGGATGAGGGTTGAAGCCCTCTGTGTACCAAAGCGGTATATCAGTTCTTCTGAATGCTCTTATAAGGCAACGTGTTAAATCAAGGTGGGAAATGTAACGGGCAGTATCTTTTTTAGTGAACCATATTCTTATTGAGCGCATCACATTTACCTCCGTTTAGTTTATTTGAGCCACAGCCTGCACATTTTTGACGGCAATGGGCAGTTGTTTCAGCATTTTTAGCTTTTTCATTTTCAGCAATAAGGAAAGCCTTGCTTACACCGGAATTAATATGGTCCCAAGGTAGAATTTCATCGTAGCTTCTCTTACGGCTACCGTAAAATTCAGTAGAAATTCCGCAATCTTCGAATGCTTTCATCCAACCGTCAAAGTTGAATTTATCATCCCAGCTATCAAAGGTGCATCCGTTTTTATATGCCGCTTCTATTACATCGCAAAGCTTTCTGTCGCCACGGGCAAAAATACCCTCAAGGAAGGTTAAATCTGTATTATGGAAGCGGAAAACAATTTTCTTTGAGGTGCAGGTTTCAAGAAGAAGCTGTTGTTTTCTCTTTAGCTCTTCTCTTGTATCCTGAGCTTCCCACTGGAAAGGTGTCCAGGGCTTCGGAACAAATGATGAAACACCTGCACTTACGTTAACACCTTTGCCCTTAGGCTTGTCCGGATTAGAATAGAATTCTTCAACAACCTTTTGAGAAAGAACGTTTATACCTACAACGTCGTCGTCAGTTTCAGTAGGTAAGCCTATCATAAAATAAAGCTTAACCGCAGTCCAGCCGCCAACAAAGGCTTTTCTGCAGGTAGAAAGAATTTCTTCCTCTGATATATTTTTATTTATAACGTCCCTCATTCTTTGAGTACCTGCCTCGGCGGCAAAGGTAAGCCCTGAACGGCGAACAAGAGCAAGCTTTTCCTTTAATTCATCAGAGAAGTTATCTATTCTTAAGGAAGGTAAAGCAACGTTGATTTTCTGAGGCACTGCCCAACCTAAAAGCTCCTCTAATAATTCGGTAATTTTAGTGTAGTCACTACTTGAAAGTGAACAGAGTGAAAGCTCGTCATAGCCTGTTGTACAAGCAAGCTTTTGACTCTGCTTACTGATTGTTTCAACTGTTTTTTCACGTATAGGTCTGTACCAGAAGCCTGCCTGACAGAATCGGCAACCTCTTATACAGCCTCTGAAAATTTCGTGAACAACTCTATCGTGAACAACCTCAACGAATGGAACAACAAAGCTTTCGGGATAAAAAACGTTATCAAGGTCGCTGACAACTCTTTTGTTAATAACCCGGGGTGCACCGTTAGTAGCGGTAAATTCTTTAATTGTACCGTCTTCGTTATAAGTAACGCTATAAAGTGACGGTACGTAAATACCTTCGATTTTAGATGCTGCAAGAAGAAATTCTTTTCTTGATTTATTGTTCTTTTTATATTCGTTAAGCAAATCGAGAAGCTCTATCATCATCTCTTCGCCTTCACCGATTTCAAAAATATCAATAAAATCAGCCAAAGGCTCGGGGTTACAAGCGCAAGGGCCACCTGCAACGATTATAGGTGTATCAAGAGTATCTCCCCTATCCTTACTGCGAAGAGGGATATTTGATAGATTAAGCATATTTAAAACGTTTGTATAGCAAAGCTCGTATTGAAGAGTAAAGCCGATTGCATCAAATTCGGTTAAAGCATCTCTGCTTTCAAGGGCGAAAAGAGGAATATTATTCTTTCTCAAAGCCTCTTCCATATCGGTATCGGGTGCAAAAACTCTTTCGCACCAGTAGTTTTCTTTTGAGTTAATGAGACTGTAAAGAATTTTCATACCGAGATGGGACATACCGATTTCGTAGGTATCAGGAAAACAGAATGCAAATCTGATATCAATGTCATCTTTATTTTTAACAACCGAATTAAGCTCGCCGCCCGTATAACGAGCAGGCTTTTGTACTAATGGTAATATCTTTTCAATTTTATCTTTATACATCTTGAGTCACCGTTTTATGAATTCTTTTTTGATAATTTTTTTAGCTTTTCCAATAATGGTATTGGCTCTTGCTCAATATCGCTGTTATGGCATTTTTCAATTATAACAAGGAAGAGTGTTATAAGAAGCAAATACGGCATAGGACAAAGTATACCCGGGTTTACTAACGACATTAATTCAAGACCGATATAAGAAAGGAAAACAGTTAAGCTGAACAAGGTCTTTTTCTGCCATATCGCTTTAATTCTCTTAATAAATTGATACAGAAAAACAACAATACCGATTATGCCGAAGCTTGCTGCAATCTGAATAGGCTCACAATGGTACCAGCATAAAGCACCGTCTTTGTTTTTAAAGATATCTCTGTTACCCATATAACCTAAGCCCGTACCGAGTATTGGGTGATTGAGGAAATCCTCAATACCTCTTGCATAATGGCGAACACGTGTTTCGGTTTCGCCGTCTTCACCGGAAACGTCGGCAAGAACCTGAAGAACTCGCTCAAAGGTGTATTCAAGGAAATCTATAATAGGGCCCGAGAAAATAACGAGTAATATAATTACACAAAGTAAAAATGCAAGATATGCTTTACGTCTTTTTTTATCGTAAATAAGGTAGGCTAAGAAGCAAAGCCCCATTTCAACAGTACCGAAAATCATACCGCCTCTTGAGCCTGTTGCAAGCATAGCACCGTAGAATAAAAACGGCAATATAACTGCAGGCATCTTTTTGTGAGCAAAATAATAGGCAAAGGGTAAGGCTATCATAAGAATAGTGCAAACATTGTTACGCCATCTTATGTAGAAAATACCGCCCCATTCTATCATTTTTTCAATATTTAAAAGATAATGGGCAATTATCATAACCGAAGCAAAAGTGCCGATTACAACCATGAGCTTCGTTATACGCTCGATTACCGAGTATTTATCATTAATCTGAATTCTGCCGTTAAAGAAGCAGTAAAAGAACACCATACCGAAGCCCATACCGAGCATATGATAAATAGAGCTACCCGCAAAGTAATCCTCAGCGGATATAAAACCAAGACCGCCAATTAAAACAACGATTGAAACTAATATCATAGGCTTAAACTGCGAACCTTTGGGGTCAAGCTTTTTACGGTAGATAATTATATTAAAAAGAGCAATTGCAATAAGCGGAATAAACACCCAGATTATACCTAAAAAGGTTGAAAGTGAGTTATAACATCTTATAGCGATCAAATAGGTAAATAAACCGGGTGTAAGCATTGCAAAAATGTCACCCGACATAAGAAAGCTGAAGCCACTCATATAGGCTAAAACTACCGTGCCCCAGATATGATAATCCTCTTTAGGATAAAGTGAGTTAAGACAAGCAAAAACGAAAGCAACAACCGCAAGAATAATCAGCCAGATATCGCCTAACAAGAATTTTCTTATTGCTTCAATTCGTTTTAAAGAGCTTTCGGATTTAAAAATATATTCCATTATTTGCCTCCTGTAAAACCGCAAGTAATTCAAGTTATTTAATATTTAAATATAATCATACTTATACAATTACAATTATATAGGAAAACAAAATAAATTCAATATTTATTACAAAATCTTAAATATTTTTGTTATAATCCTCTGTTTTCAAGTTTTTAAATAATGCAATAATCATATAAACGCATAAAATTAACATTGAAACCCCCGTTTTACTGTTAAAGAAAACTGTTGCTGTAAATGAAGAAACCAGTATTGCCGATAAAATAGATGTAAAGTTTAAGATTTTTATTACCGAAGAATAGTCAAGATAGTTCGACAGTAAATAAAAAAGCCCTCTTCCCCCGTCGAAATCGTAAAAAGGCAGAATGTTGAAGATGCCGATAATCAGATTAATATATCCCCATAATTTTAATTTAAACAAAAGCAACAAAGCACCTACAATAATATTCGTTGCAGGTGCTCCTATGCTTATGAAAAATTCTTTGATATTTGTAAGCTTTAAAGCTTTACTTCGCTTTATATTACCGCCGAGAATTGAAAACGATATTACTGAAATCCTGCCACCGAAAGCTATGATGAAAGCTATATGCACCAATTCGTGAAAAGCAGAGCTGATTAATGAAATCAGCAAAATTCCCTCTTTATCAAAGGTGGTTGCAAGTAAAATCAGTGCCAAAAAAGTAAAACTTAACTCAAGCTTTGTTGATTTGAATTTAAACTGCATTTAAAGCCTCGTTTAAAGCAATTTGAGGGTTAAATGATACATTATCTATCCTCAATTCAAAATGCAAATGAGGCCCTGTTGAAGAGCCTGTAGAGCCAACGTAGCCTATGACCTCGCCTGCTCTGATATTATCGCCGTTTTTTACGTTAAGGGTTTCACAGTGACAGTAAACAGTCATTAATTTGTTCTCGTGTTTGATTTTTATATAATTTCCGTTCCATTTATCGTAATCGGCAATCAAAACCTTACCGTCAAAGGCGGCGTAAATGGGCGTACCCAAATCTGCTGCGATATCAATTCCGGCATGAAACGTCAGCTCGTTTGATATCGGATGAATTCTTGAGCCGAATTCAGAGGTGGTTTTACCGTTAATTACGGGGTTAATCATTTTTTTAGTTAGTGTATAAGAATTCAATGATACGTTTTCAGGTATTTCGTCGCTTGAAGCTATTTTTATATCAACTCCGCCTGTTGCTTCAACCGTTGCGTTAAGGCTGGGCTCATCAAACGGAACAAATTCCGTTTCGTTTTCAAGTATATTCTCGGGATTGTTATCGGTTAAAGCTTTTTCGGTAGTGCTGTCGATGCTTGTATTATTGGTTTTATTACTGTCTGTGGATGGTGGCGTGATTTTATCCGATATTGCTTTAAATACGCTTTCCGCTTCGTTTTTCGTTATGTTTTCGCTTAATTTTTCAGAAAATTCGATTTCCATCGCTTTAAATAATTCGCTATTACTTTCCTTTAAGAAAAATAGTAAACCGAATAATAAAATACAGAATAAGCTTTGAAATAAAATTGCTCGTACAACGAAATCCTTTTTGTTTTTAATCATAAAAAATCACCTACAAATTTATATGCAGATGATTTTAAAATTATTCTTGTTCAGTTTGTAGGGCTTCCCATTCTTCGTATAAAGCATCTAATGAATTTCTCAAGGAATCGAGCTTTCCCGTGCACTCTAAAAGCTTTTCGTAATTACCTGAAACCTCAGGTGTTGAAAGCTCTTCTTCAAGATTCGAAATCTGATTTTCCGTTTCACCTATTTCAGCTTCAATTCGCGTAATTCGGGTAAGCCTTTTTCTCTCGTTACTAGCCTTTTCTTTTCTTAATTTATAGTCGTTAACAACGGGTTTCTGATGTTGCTTTTCAGTTTGTGTTTTTATCGCTTCGTTTTCTTTATATGCGAGATAATTATCATAATTACCGTCAATATTTACAGCACCGTTATTAGTCAAATAAACCGTTCTCGTAGCTAATTTATTGATAAAATAGCGGTCGTGAGAAACTACTAAAAGTGTGCCGTCAAAATCAGAAAGTGCATTTTCAAGCACCTCTCTTGAAACAATATCAAGGTGGTTTGTTGGCTCGTCAAGAATAAGAAAATTAGGCTTTGAAAGCATTATTTTTAAAAGAGAAAGCTTTGCTCTTTCACCACCCGAAAGAGAATCAACCTTTTTGAATACGTCTTCACCGCAGAAAAGAAACATTGCTAAAGCACTTCGGATTTCAGTTTCTGTCATAAAGCGGTACATATCCCAGACCTCGTCAAGCACGGTTTTATTTGAATTAAGCTTATCGATATTCTGGTCAAAATAGCCGATTTTAACGTTACTGCCGTATCTTATAATGCCCTCGTCGGCACTTGCTTCTTTATTTAATATTTTTAAAAAGGTTGATTTACCGCAACCGTTAGGACCTAATAAAAATACTTTTTCTTCACGTAAAATTTTCAAATCAAAATTATTGAAAAGAGATTTATTTGTGAAGCCTTTTTTCAGCCCTGTAACCGTTAAAACCTCGTCCCCTGCTCTTAAATCCGTTTTAAAACTGAAATGAATACTCTTTAAAGCTTTATCGGGTACGACAAGGGTTTCTTTAAGGCGTTCGATCTGTTTTTCTTTACTTGCAATAGTTATATAGTTTCTTTCCTGATTAAACCGTTTTTGTTGCTCTATAATGCCCTCAATACGTTTTATTTCGGTCATTGTCTTTTCGTATTCACGCTCAATAAAAAGCTCTCTTTCAGCCTTCAGCTTTTGAAAAACCGAGTAATTACCGTCAGTTTTGGTAAGCTTTTTATGAGATATTTCCATAGTTGAGGTAGTTATTTTATCAAGAAAATATCTATCGTGAGAAACTACAATTAAAGCTCTGTTGTATTTAATTAAAAAGTCCTCAAGCCAATTGATAGCATCAACGTCAAGGTTGTTTGTGGGCTCGTCAAGAAGCAAGAGATTGGCGTTTGATAAAAGAAGCTTACAAAGAGAAAGCTTTGACCTTTGACCGCCGCTTAAGGTCATTACCTTAGCATCTAAATCCTCTTCCTTAAAGCCGAGACCTAATAAGGCGGAGCGTGTTTTAGCACGATAAACAAGACCGTCACGACGTTCAATCTCTTCTGTAAGGCGAACCTGCTTTTCAATAAGAGAAATATCGCTGTTGGTAAGAAGTCTTTGGTTAATCTCTTCAAGCTCATTTTCAAGCTTAATGACATCTGAAAAAACGGTAAGCGCTTCGTTGTAAAGAGTCTGGTTATCGTCACAATTAAGGTATTGCTCCATATAGCCTATGCGAACATCCTTACCTCTTACGATACCGCCTTCATTAGCTGAATATTCGCCTATAATAAGCTTAAAAAGGGATGTTTTTCCCGTTCCGTTTGCACCAATTAAGCCAACCTTATCGTTTTCTTCCACCTTAAAAGCGGCGTCTTTAAACAAGACGCCGTCAAGAAAACCGAATGTTAAATTTTGCGCAGTTAAAACAGACATATTTTCACCCGATTAGCTTTGATAAAAATAATTAAAGTGTGCTGACTAAAATATTTAACTTGCCGTTGATTTTAACGTTACCTGAATTAGCAGGGATGAAAATACTGTCACCAGATGCGATTTCAACAACGTTGCTGTTAACCTCAACGGTACCGTTGCCCTCGGTAATAAGAAGAGAAACGAAGCTTTCATCGTCAACGTTAAAGAAATGTTTACCATCGATTTCAAGAGTTGACATTTTAAAGAATTCGCAAGAGCAGAGGTCTTGAGCGAAGCCACCGTCAACAGTAACCTTTTCACCGTCTGCATCCCCCGAACGAGTAGGCGGAACAGTATCTGTAACGTCAATAGCCTTTTCGATATGAAGCTCGCGAGGCTTACCGTCAACAAGTCTGCCGTAGTCGTAAACTCTATAGGTGGTATTACAGTTCTGCTGAACCTCAGCCAAAAGAATACCGCCACCGATAGCATGAAGAGTACCTGCATTTATAAAGAAAACGTCACCCTTTTTAACGTTTACCTTGTTAACGTAGTCAAGGAAGGTATTGTCTTCGATTGATTTTTTAAATTCTTCGCTTGTAAGCTCTTTATTAAAGCCGTAAATAAGCTGAGCACCCTCGTCGCAATCTAATATGTACCAGGCTTCTGTTTTGCCGTAGCTGTTTTCGTGAAGCTTTGCGTATTCGTCGTCGGGATGTACCTGAACCGATAAATCAGATTTTGCATCAATAAATTTAATTAAAAGAGGAAATTCCTCGTAGGAAGCCCCCCTTTTGCCTAAAAGCTGAGGGTTAGCTTTTACTAAATCAGTAAAAGACATACCGCTGTATTCACCGTTTATAACGGTATTGTCGCCGTCTTTTCTTGCACAAAGCATCCAAGCTTCAGCTATGTTATTTAAGTCGGATTTAAAGCCGTAATCATTTTTAAGACGGTTACCGCCCCATACGATTTCTTTAAAAACGGGTTGTAATTTAATAGGATAACTCATTATTCCTGTTCCTCCGATGAGTTGCCCGAGCTTTCAACGGCAACTATATTTTTAATTTCTTTCTTTTCTATAAACGGTACCGACGATGATTTAATATCAATTCTGTCGTAATACTCTTTAAAGCGAATCGTAAATCTTATTTTCCTCTTGCATTTTTTACATAAGAAAATTGCCCTGAAGGACTGATTAGTTAAACGCCAGTCGGAAATTCTTTCGCAAGAAGCACCGCAAACGTCACAAAGGCATTTCATTTTTGATTTATCAATCAATGGGCTGTTAATATCAACGATTGCCTTAGGCTTAAAGGTGATTTTTGAATAAAATGAAGTATCACAAACAAGAGTATAAGAATCAAGCATTTGTTTGTTGAAAATCCTTTTAAACAAATCAGCAGTAAGACGGCTATCGTCAAGGGCTCTGTGAAGAGTGTATCTTTCGGGGCTTAAGCCAAGCTTTTCGGCGGCAGCCGCAAGACCAATCTGCTCCGCCTTTGAAATATTCATAAATGCCTGAGCATATTTTTGTAAATTAACGTAGTTACTTAAAAACGGAATGAATGAAATACCGTTGAAATAACGGAAATTTTCAATCATAACTCTAATATCGGTATCGCCCCAGGTAAGAATTATATTTTCTTCGTTACCAACCCATTTCCTGAATTTTGCCATTGCTTGTGAAAATGGTGTACCTGTGCTTATATCATCGTTTGTGATGTTTGTAAGCTCCTTAACTCTTGCGTGAAGCTTTTTACCTAACTGAGCCTTGATAAAAACAGAGAAAGTATCAACAACCTTTAAATCAGAACTGAGCTTAACCGCACCTACTTCAATGATTTCATTCATAAAACCCTTTTTCTTTTTACAATAGGTGTTGTTCCATTCAAGGTCCATTATAATATAATTCATTGAAAGAACTCCTCAAGTCGAATGTGTTTGAAAGTGTGATAATAAAACACTTTTTTATTATTTCAAGCCCTCTGCATCGTAAAGGAAAGCAGCTTCAAGCATAACCTGAGAGCCGATTTTAAGTGCTTCAGGAACGAGAAGCTCGGGTGTATCAAGACGGGTGTGATAATATCTCGGTGGTGTGGGGTCCATAGCGGCAAAGCCGGTAGCCTTAATACCTTTTTGAGTGAATGCTGCAGCATCGCAAGCACCGAGATAAATTGATGAATATTTAAAGTCGTAACCGCAGTTAAGGCCAGCGTTTCTCATAAGCTCTTTTGCCTGCTTGTCGTGCTTTAAGGTACCGCTTAAATCACGGTCGTAAACGTACATATATTCAAGGTCTCTCATTGTGTCGCAAGCAACGACAACCGTTTCAACCTCTTTAAGCTCTTTTTCGTGAGCTTTAGCGTATGCCTTTGCACCTCTGAGACCTGCTTCCTCAGAGCCGGTAAGAATTACTCTGACCTCTGTGTTTTCAAAACGCACGTCTGCTTCTGCAAGATGCTTTAAAACAGACATAGAAGCAAGACAGCCCGAAAGGTTATCGTTAGCACCGGGAACACTCTTTGTAAAGCTCTGTAAGAAAAGGAAGCCTATGTAAGGTATGATAAAAATACAAAGAATAATACCTACAACAAGGAAGAAGGTGTCAACGCTTGGGTTATCAACGCCTTTTAAATCAAGTACGATAAATTTGATAAGGCTTGCAATTGAGCAGATTATAAGACCTACAACACCGGGAATAAGGAAAAGTTTCATTCCTACTCCGCCTAACTTGTAGTTTAAAATCCATTCGTACTGTGAGTCGGAATGACCAACGAAAATGATTCTCTTTTTAGTTTCCCCTGCTGCTTTTCTCGTTGCAATAACGTTGTGAGAAGGATGACCGATAAACAACGGGTCAACAAACTGCTTATACATTAAAAACTCAAGAATAAGCGGAATAAAGCCTAAAACAGTAAGAATAAGGCTTACAAGAGGATATTTAAAGAAGAAAATAGTTGCAAGAATTGCCATCGCAACAGTAAAAGGAATAAAGCCCATAAAAGCCTGACGGTGAACAGTAAAGCCTTCTATTTCAACGGTATCAGACCATTGCTCAAGGTCTTTAGCCATAGATTTCTGAGCTTCATACTCCTCTTTACTACCGGGAGCACGCGGACCTATTTTTTCACATATTTCCGTAATTTTATCTACCATATATTTTACGGTAGAATCAAAATCAATTTTATTAGCATCGATTTTTTCAAGGACTGTTTTCATATACCCACCCCAAAATTTTATAATACTGAAATAATATATCACACTTTTAGTTATTTTACAATAAGAATAAATAATTAAATATATTGATTTTATATATTTTTTATTATAGAATAATAGAAACAATATACACGGTGGTGTTTCTTATGGTTAACGATTCAAAAGTATTATTTTACAAAACCGCAGCAAGAAGCTGGCTTCAGGCTATGCCCTTGGGTAACGGTTTTTTAGGCGCAATGGTTTACGGCAGAACTGACGACGAAACAATTGCTATGAACTCTGACTCACTATGGACAGGCTTCCCCCGCCCCTCTCAAGTTAAAGAGGGTGCTCACGAGGCTTTCCTAAAAGCTCGCGAAATCGCTCTTAACGGTGAATACAGAAAAGCTCAGGATATTATTGAGGATAAGGTGCTTGCTCACTGCTCTCAGGCATATATGCCCTTGTGCCATATTAAATATAAATTCAATAAAAGCGGTTTTCTTAAGGATTACGAAAGAAGCCTTGATTTAGAAAACGGTGTTAACAAGGTTGAATATAAAAGAGGCTCTGTCTGGTATAGAAGAAAATCTTTCGTAAGTGCTCCCGAAAATGCATATATCGACCATTTTAGAACGGGTAAAAAAGGTGCTCTTACCTTTGAAATTTCTTTATGTACTCAGTTAAAGGGTAATGCTTTTTGTGAGAATAATACTCTCATTTTAGACGGTATGGCTCCCTCTGATTCACCTTGTAATCAGGAAACCTATGCAAGACTTGATGCACCTCAATACCCGGATGACCCCGCTCTTCAGGGTACTCATTTCAGATGCGCTCTTAAGGTTGTTACTGACGGTAAGGTTGAGTACAAAGAGAAATCAATTCTCGTTTCAAACGCAACTGATGCAACTGTATTTTTCTGCACTGAAAACTCATTTAACGGCTATGATAAGCATCCCGTTCTTGAAGGTAAAGAATTTAAAAAGGCTTGCCTTGACAGAGTTGAAGCTGTTTCTAAAAAAGATTTTGACAAGCTTTATAAAGCTCACAAAAAGGATTTTTCATCCTACTTTAACAGAGTTGAGCTTGACTTAGGCAGCGATAACAAAGGCAATATTCCTACGGATAAACGTCTTATTAAGCATAATAAGGGTGCAGACGATATTGCTCTTTATACTCTTATGTTTAATTTCGGCAGATATTTAGTTATTTCCGGCTCTCGAGAAGGCTCTCAGGCAACAAACCTTCAGGGTATCTGGAATGATAAGGTTTCTCCCCCTTGGAGCTCTAACTATACTGTAAATATTAATACAGAAATGAACTATTGGCCCGTACTTATGTGTAACCTTGCTGAATTCAACGAGCCGTTAATTCATCTTGTAAAGGATTTATCAGTTAAGGGTGAATACACCGCTAAAAACATTTACGGTGCAAGAGGCTTCTGTGCTCATCATAACGTTGATATCTGGCGATATTGTGACCCTGCCTGCGGTGATGCTCAATGGGGCTTCTGGAATATGGCAGGTGCTTGGTTCTGTCAGCATATTTATAACCATTACTTATATACTAACGACGTTGAATTCCTTAAAGAAACGGGTTATCCCATACTTAAAAAATGCTCGCAATTTATACTCGATTTACTTGTTGAGGATAAAGACGGCTACCTTATTTTAGCACCCTCTACCTCACCCGAAAACGAATTCCTTATTGACGGCGTTGCTATGAGCCTTAGCGAAACAACAACTATGACTATGACTCTTGTTAAAGAGGTGCTCGGCAATACGGTTAAGGCTGCTGAAATTTTAGGCGAAAATGATGAGGATATTGAAAAAGCGAAGGAAGTGTTACCCCGTCTTCTTCCCTTTAAGGTTGGTAGTAAGGGTCAGCTTCTTGAATGGTACAAAGAGCTTACGGAGCATGAGCCTCAGCACAGACACAAATCACACCTTTACGGCTTACATCCCGGTAACATTATTACACCCGATGAAACACCTGATTTAGCTCAGGCTTGTATTCGCTCTCTTGAGCTCAGAGGTGACAACGGCACGGGTTGGAGCTTAGGCTGGAAAATCAATATGTGGGCTCGTCTTTGGGACGGTGACCACGCATTAAAGCTTCTCGATATTCAGCTAAGACCCGTCCCCGCAGCTAAAAACGTAAGATACAGAGGCGGCGGAACTTATCCCAATCTTTTCGATGCTCATCCCCCATTCCAGATTGACGGTAACTACGGCTGCACAGCAGGTATTGCCGAAATGCTTCTTCAATCAAGAGAAGGTAAAATATTCTTGTTACCTGCCCTTCCGACCTCTTGGAAAAACGGTAGTGTTAAAGGCTTAAAGGCCATCGGTAATATCACCGTTGATATTGAGTGGAAGGATGGCAAAATGGTTTCCTATAAGCTTGACGGAAATACAGACGACATTGAAATTTACTGTCAGGGTGAGAAGGTATAAATCTGTTTTAGGTGGTGTTTTCATGATTGCTTTAATTGATTACGAAAATGTTAATTCTAAAGGACTTAAAGGCATTGAGAATTTATCTGCAACTGACAAAACTCCATATACTTGCCGTACGCTTGCAAAAGCTTGGTCATGGTTTCTATCGTTCCATGCGCGGAAAAACCCAAATGACGGATTCTGCCG
>JAGBCU010000056.1 GCA_017937865.1 Clostridia bacterium
CCTCCTTTTTACCTGCGGTAAAAAAGAGGGATAAAGTTCTTCTATTCGTCTAAACCTAAGACGTAAGAGAACTACCCACCACCAAAAGCAAAGCTTTTGGTCCCCCTCCCTATGCTTCGCACAGGGAGGCAAGGCTATCGCAAATATTTAAGTTTTACTTCTTGCAAAGCATTCTGGCATCTGGCAACTGGTATCTGGCATCTTTACAATGCAGTCGCAGACCCTTAATTATTCATTATTCACTATTCATTATTCATCATTCATTAGCGAACGTAGTGAGTATTACAATTGCCAACGCAGTTCCGAAATTTGCCACTTGCCATTTCCAATTTGCCATTTCGTGAAGCCTCTGGCATCTGCCATCTTTACAATCGGCACGAAGTGACCCTTAATTTCCCATTAAAAAAACCACCACGAGAAGTGGTGGCTTTTTATCATTATTTTCCTGCTTTTTTAGAATACTTTACTTTATAAATAAAGTTCATAAGGTGAGCGTCGATAGTGCCGATAGGCTTTGTTTGGGCGTAAAGCTCTGCACCAACTGCAGTTTTACAGCCTTTTTCCATAACAAGCTCAACAGCCTCTGCATCGTACTGACTGCCTGCAACGCAAACAGCACCGTTATCCTTAATAAGTACTGCGTTTCTGTTGCCGAGAGCCTTTGCAACCTTTTTGCTTGATTTGAGTGTGCTTGCGGGGTCAAATATTGCAGTTTTTACAACAGGACCGCAAAGCTGAGCAAGGTCATCGAGGAAGGGCTTCATTGTCTTACCTTTTCTTGACATTGCAACTGCATATTCATTTTTTGTATGGCGGATGTAGTTAACGTCTTTTCTCTTTTTGTAGATTGCCCAGTGCATATCAGCGCTGTCGGGAATCTCACCGCCGCCAACCCAGGCACCGCTCTTTGTGTCGATAATAGCAGCTTCCTTGCCGTCTTCACCAACTGCGAAATATTCGCCTTTTCTTTCACTGTCGCAAGGAGCGAATTCCTTAGCAGCTTTGTATTTACTGTCAGATTTGAAAACCTCTGTAACGTAGTCAACAACACCGCTGAAGGTGTCAATAGCTTTGCCTGAAACCTCGCAGCAACGTTCAATGATGAATTTCTCACAAACACGCTCAAGTGCCATTGCAACTGCAAATGCATCTTCATAGCTTTCGCCGAGGCAAACTGCACCGTGATGCTTCATAATTGCAGCCTTTGAGGTTGAACGGGTGATAGCACCGATAACGCCCTCTCTTAATTTAGGCTGACCGGGAAGACCGTATGATGCACAAGGAACGTCTGTACCGAGTGTTTCAGAATCCTTGCCTGTTACGTTATTGATATCAAGACCGAGTGTGCTTACAACTGAAGCGTTTTTCTGGTGAGTATGAATAACGAAATTTGTTTCGGGACGAAGCTCGTAGCAGGAAGCATGAATACCTTTTTCTGATGAGGGCTTAACGTCACCGTCATAAGAAAGGTCTGCTATGTTAACTACAACGATATCGTCGGGAGTAAGTGTGTCGTAAGCCTTACCGCTTGGAGTGATAACGAATTGAGTGTCACTTATACGGCAGCTGATGTTACCCCAGGTTCTTACGATAAGACCTGCTTCTAAAAGCTCGTGACCTGCTTTTATGACTAATTCTTTTGCTTCTAAAATATCCATAAATTTAGTAACTCCTTTCTCTAAAAAGAAACTTTTATAAGTGAGGAGTGAGGAGTGAGGAGTGAGGAGTGTCGGGACCTGCGGTCTGCAATTATAGTTTGCTTTTATTAGCTAACCGATAAGTACTATTTGTTAAAACGAAAAATTCTAACGAACAATTGACAAATTTAATTTCTCCATTCTCAATTCTTCATTCCTAAAAAGCCACGGAAACCCGTGGCTTTTCTTTTTTAGATTATTCTTTAATTGCAACGTTTGCAAATACTCTGTCAAATCTTGTAAGAGCTTCATCGATAAGCTCGGGAGTGTACTGAGCATTTGTGTAAAGACGGCTACCTGCAAGAGTAACAAGACCCTCTGCCATGTAAGCTGCGCCCATATGCTGCATTTCTGCTTTTCTTTCGCTTGTTGCTGAAAGAACACCGGGGATTTCCCAAGGCTTAGACCAGTTGATTGAGTAGTGCATTGTACCAACAGTATCAATGTGACATACAGAACCCTGGTTGAAAGCAACGAAGGGAAGATTGTATTTCTTGATAAGCTCCTGAAGACCCTTAGTAAGTCTGTCACCCATCTGACCGGCTTTCTGACAAGCGTTCTGCTTATCAATCTCTTCAAGAGTATAGTAACCTGCAACGCAAGAAAGGGGAGTAGCAGCCATTGTACCGCCCATAAATGCCTTCTTAACCTTTTCGCCGTTTGAGTCAAGACCTGCACCGAGGTATTTCATATATTCTCTCTTACCGCCGATACCGCCTGCACCGGGATATCCACCTGCGATAACCTTACCGAAGATTGTAAGGTCAGGAGAAACGCCGTAGTAACCCTGAGCACCTGCCATACCGATACGGAAGCCTGTAACAACCTCGTCGAAGATAAGAAGTGCACCGTATTTACGGCAAAGTCTTTCAACGCCCTTGTTGAAGTCTTTATCAAGAGGTCTTGTACCGCTTTCAGGACCGATAGGCTCCATAAATACAGCAGCTGTACCGCCACGGAACTGGTTAAGTCTGAGAACTCTTTCAAGAGAATCAAGGTCATTGGGGAAGAATTCCTGAGTATGCTTGAAAAGGTAAAGCGGAACACCGTGAGCCTGAGTGAATTTTGAGCCGGGAACACGGATACTGTAACCTAACTGGTCAGACCAACCGTGGTAAGCACCACCCATTTTAACGATGTTTTTGTTCTTTGTAGCAAGTCTTGCAACACGGATAGCTGCCATACATGCTTCTGTACCTGAACCGAGCATACGGAACATATCAACAGTTTCAACACTGTCAGAAATCTTTTTAGCAAGCTTGTATTCAAACTCGTGGAAAAGACCTGTTGAAGGACCGCAAGTATTAAGAAGGTCGATAACCTGATCTCTTACAACCTTGGGGTTAGAACCGAGAACGGTAGGACCGCCTGCCTGTAAGAAGTCGAAATACTCGTTACCGTCAATATCGTAAAGCTTCATACCTTCAGCTTTAGTGAAAACGAGGGGGAAGGGGTAGTTGAAAGCAAGATTGTGCTGAACGCCGCCGGGAATAACCTGTTTTGCTTCTTCGATCATTTCCTTACTTTTAGCACATTTCTTGTCAAAGTACTCTTCCTCATACTTTTTAAGTACATCGGGTTTGATTGTGTAGATAGGCTTTTTGATGAGCTCGTCGAGCTGTCTTGTAACTTCGGCAGCGTCGTGGTACTCAGTGATAGCGAATCTTGTATCCATAAATAAAACCTCCCAAGAGTGAATTTGTATTCACTCTTATTATACAATATTAATTTAAAATGTCAAGAAAGCTTTGCTTTCAAACTGTACAAAATAAAAGCACAACTTTTATGTACTATTTCCAAGAAAGAGGGGTTATTTTTCTCTTGTAAAACAAAAAGACTGTAATGTGTTGTATTTTAACATATAAGGAGTATTTTAATTTGGCTTATTTGTTGACTTTGCACCATTATTCTGTTACTATATAATGGATTATGAATTTGTTAAGGAGGAATCAGTTTTGCAAAATTTAATGGATTCAAAAACACTTGCATATATTAATATGTTTGCTGTTCTCGGTACTTTAGAAAATCTCTGTGAGTTAGTGCCCGAAGCCTCCGAATTACTGCAAGGCAAAAAGCCTATTTCAATCGGCTTTGAAGTAAAGGGTGGCCCCTCTGCTACAATTTACTTTAAAAACGGCAAATGCCGTATGGAACAGGGTTGTTTCAATTGTGACGTTAAGCTTCCTTTCTCAAGCTGCGAAAAGTTTAACGGCCTTATTGACGGTACTGTTACACCAATACCCTCAAAAGGATTTACCCATATTGGCTTTCTTCTCAAAACCTTTACTCCTCTTACAGACTTGCTTTCAAAATATATGAGAGCAACTGAAGAGGACCTTAAGGACCCTGTTTTTTTTGAGAGAAGCACAATGCTTATGCTTTATACAATCGGCGTTGCTATTTCTCAGATAGGTAACAACGATCAGGTTGGTAAATTCAGTGCTCAGTCAATTGCTGACGGTAGCATTTACCTTGGTATCAAAGACGGTCCCGGAGTAGAGATTGTTTGTAAAGACAACCGTCTTCTTACGGTGAAAAAAGTTCCCGAAAAATACCGTTCATCTATGATTTTCGAGTCAATCGAAGTTGCAAGAGACCTTTTTGACGGCAAGGTGAATGCACTTGACTGTATCGGTATGGGACGAATTGAAATGCACGGTCTTGTTAGTATGCTTGACAACGTCAACCGTATTCTTGACAGAGTTGCATTATATCTTGCATAAGGAGGGAAATAGCTATGAGTAAATTTCCAACGTTTGATACTTCAAAAAGCCGTGAAATGTTTGAAAGAGCAACTAAAGTTATTCCTTCAGGTATTTACGGTCATTTAGGTCCTGCTGAAGGACAGTGGATTCCCGTTTCAAAATGGCCCTCTTTCTCTGAAAAGGCTCAGGGCTCATATTTCTGGGATGTTGACGGAAACAAATATATCGACTATATGTGTGCTTACGGCCCTAACGTTCTCGGTTACAACGACCCTGACGTTGATGCTGCTGCTCTTAAACAGCTTCAGCTCGGCAACTGCACAACTGCACCCGGCAAAATTATGGTTGAATGTGCAGAAACTCTTGTTAATACTGTTGCATGTGCTGACTGGGCTTTCTTCTGTAAGAACGGCTCCGATACAACAACTCTCGCAACAATGGCGGCAAGAGCCCATACTCATAAAAAGAAAATCATTTTTATGAAATACTACTACCACGGAGATTTCCCGTGGGCACAGAAAATTGACTATCCCGGTATTACTCCCGAGGACGTTGCTAATAATATTATCGTTCCCTGGTGGGACCTTGATGCTATTCAGAAGGCATACGACGATAACGACGGTGATATCGCAGGTCTTATTGCTCAGCCTTATGACCACGGTAACTTTAAGGATAACGAGCCCGCAACAAAAGAATATTGGCAGTCAGTTCGTAAATGGTGTGATGACCACGGCGTAGTTCTTATTATTGACGACGTTCGTGCAGGCTTCCGTCTTGACCTTGCAGGTAGCGACCATTACTATGGCTTCAAAGCAGACCTTATCTGCTTCTGTAAGGCTCTTGCAAACGGCTACAATATGTCAGCTCTTTGCGGTGGCGAGCATATGAAATCAACTGTTTCAGGTATCACCTACACAGGCTCTTATTGGATGAGTGCAGTACCCTTTGCGGCTTGTATTGCCTGTATCAATAAGATGAAAGCTCTCGATACACCTAAAATGTTCCGTGAGCTTGGTACGCTTGTTACCGACGGCTTTAAGAAAGCAGGTGCAGAGCACGGCTTTGACCTTGTTGTTTCAGGTGAGCCCGCACTCTTCTATTTAAGAATTGCAAACGACGATTCTCTTCTTCTTCATCAGGAGTGGGTTGCAGAATGTGTTAACCGTGGCTTGTTTATTACATCTCACCATAACCACTTTATTAACGCTTCTCTTACCCGTGAGGATATTAATCTCTCAGTTGAAATTGCTGAAGATGCATTCAAAGCAGTTAAGAAGAATCACCCCGAATTAAGATAAAAATCAACCGAGTTTTCGGTAAATATAATTTTAGTATTAGGAGGAATTTTCAATGGCTCTTTCAAAACAAGAATGGCTTGCCCTTGAAAAAAAGGCAAACGACCTTCGTAATCTTTGCCTTGATACAACCTATTGGGCAGGTAGCGGTCATATCGGCGGCGGTATGAGTGTTATGGATATTATGACAGTGTGCTACCACAAATATATGCACATTAAAGTTGACGAACCCAACTGGGAAGACCGCGACAGATTTATTCTCAGTAAAGGTCACGCAGGTATTGCTTACGCACCTGTGCTTTGCGACCTCGGCTTCAATGATAAAGAGATGCTTAAAACCTTTAACCTTTCAGGCTCAAAAATGGGTATGCACCTTGACTCAAATAAGGTTGTAGGTGTAGACGCTTCTACAGGCTCTCTCGGTCACGGACTTTCAATCGGTGTCGGTACTGCTCTCGCAGCAAGACTTCTTAAAAAAGATTATAAAACATTCGTTGTTCTCGGTGACGGTGAGCTTGACGAAGGCTCAAACTGGGAAGCAGCAATGAGTGCAGCTCATTATAAGCTTACAAATCTTATCACCTTCGTTGACCGTAACCACAATATGATTGACGGTAATACTGAAGACGTTATGGCTCTTGAGCCTCTCGCAGATAAGTGGGAAGCTTTCGGCTTTATCGTTAAAAAGATTGACGGTAACAATATTAAAGAGCTTTGCGAAGCTATCGACTTTGCTTATGAAAACGAAACTGACAAACCCGTCCTTATCCTTTGCGATACAGTTAAGGGCTGCGGTATCGACTTTATTGAAGGCGATTTCAGATGGCATTACGGTGCATTTGATGATGAAAAATACGAAAACGGTAAAAAGTCACTTGAAAAGACTTATGCTGCAAGAATTGCACGTGCAGAAAAGGAGGCAGAATAATTATGGCAGGCGGATTAAGTTATACAGCTGAACAATCAACTTCTCTCTCCACAGCCGAAATTTACGGTCAGGCTCTCGTTGAATTGGCTGAGGCTCATCCCGAGGTCGTTGCTCTTACTGCCGACCTTGCAAAATCAACTAAAATCGGTGATTTCCAGAAGAAATTCCCCGACAGATTCTTTAACGTAGGTATTGCAGAACAAAATATGTTCGGTATTGCTGCAGGTATGGCAAAGGCAGGTCTTGTTCCCTTCCTTTCAACCTTCTCACAGTTTGCATCATTCCGTTCTGCTGACCAGCTTCATACAGACCTTTGCTATCAGAATGTAAACGCAAAAGTTATTGCAACTCATTCAGGTACATCTTTCGGTCAGGCAGGCTCAACTCACCACGCGATTTGCGACCTTGCTCTTACTCGTTCAATTCCTAATCTTACAGTTATCTGCCCTGCAGACGGTTACGAAACCTACAATGCAGTTATGGCAGCTTACAATACACCCGGTCCTTTCTATATCAGAATTAACCGTGGCTTTGACCGTGTTCTTTATAAGGATGCAAACTACGGCTTTGAGGTTGGTAAAGCAGTAGAGGTTCATGAGGGCTCAGACCTTACAATTATCGCTTGTGGCTCTTGCGTATTCCAGGCTTTCCAGGCTGCTGAATTCCTTGAGAAAGCAGACGGTCTTAAAATCAGAGTTCTTGATATGCATACAATTAAACCCATTGATAAAGAAGCTATCCTTAAAGCAGTTATGGATACTCGCCGTATTATCACAGTTGAAGACCACACCGTTATCGGTGGTCTCGGCTCTGCTGTTGCAGAGGTTGTTGTTGAATCCGGTAAGGGTTGCGCATTCAAGAAGCTCGGTGTTCAGGATGCTTTTGCTCCTATCGGTCTCCACGAAGATATTATGAGCACTCTCGGTATCGACTCCAACGGTATCATCGAAGCTGTTCGTGAGGTTATGAAGGCAGACTTCGAAGAAGATAACGACTGGGACGACGAGTTCTAAATTTCTTTTTGTGAATAAGCGGGCATCTTCGCGATTTTCCGCCCACTCGACGTATTTTCATACGCCTTCGGGGACGGAGAAATCGCAAA
>JAGBCU010000057.1 GCA_017937865.1 Clostridia bacterium
GGTGTCTTTTCTAATGGCAAAAATACAAAATATTCTTTAAGTGATAGCGATAATTCGACTAAAGATGTTTTCGGTTTTGCAGTAAAACAAAATGCTAAAGTTAACGAAGATTTATTAGAAGAATTAAGTATATGGCATCCTGATGCACAGGTTGATAGTGACGGCAATGTTACAGTATATCACCGCACATCAAAAGAAAATGCAGACAAAATCCGCAAAACAGGGGTAATGACTGCGTTGGAAGATGCTTTATTCTTTTCTTCAAAATCAGAAGGCTATGCATCGGATTATGGCGATACTGCGGTTGCTTTTAAAATACCGTCAACTGTTCTTCGGGTTAATGATATCTTTGACGGAGAGGTACACTTTGATGTTCCGTTAAAGAGAATAAATAATCAATGGTCTTTGAATGTATCAAAGTATTTGGTAGATGAAAAAGCGAAGAATACGCAATATTCTTTAAGTGATAGCCACAAGGAAAAGCAACTCGATATTATAAACAAATATCATCCAAAAGCTGATTGGGACTATCAAACTTGGATTACAAGTGTAGATGACATTAAGACCTTTGCAGAAACCGTTGAGGATGAAAGCAATTATGCTACAACACCTGACTTTACAGACGAGGATGTAGCAGAAGCACTTAAAACAGGAAAAGTAAAGGTGTATAGTAGCCACGATATTCGTAATGGAACATTTGTTACACCTTCTTATATGGAAGCTAAAAACTACGCTGGACAAGGCAAAGTGAACAGTATGGTGGTTAATCTTGAAGATGTAGCTTGGATTGACTCGTTACAAGGACAGTATGCTCCTGTTGAAACTGATACAAAATATTCGTTGAGTGACAGCAATGGTCGAGAGTTATCAACGGAACAAAGCGAGTATTTCAAAGAATCGAAAATAAGAGATGCTGACGGCAATTTGAAAGTTATGTATCACGGTTCGCCCGAAACATTCACAGTATTTGATAGAAAGAAAGCTCGTTCAGGTGGTACATACGGAAGCGGCTTTTATTTCACGGATAGCAAGTCGCACGCAGGCACTTACGGAGATTCTTACGTTGTCTATTTGAATATCACAAATCCGTTGCAAAACGGCACAAATGATATTACAAAAGAGCAATTAAGAAAATTTGTAGAAGAAATTGCGAAAAACGAAGATTACGGAATTGAGAATTACGGCTACGGAGCAACTATTGATAGTGTAGTAGATAGTGTTTACGGAAAAAGCGATTTTGGTATGCTTATGGATTTAAACGTATCTTGTATTGGGGATATGGTAGAAGCAGTCAAACTTTTCAATGAAGTAAACGGTACTGATTATGACGGAATTGTTGCACCTACTGAAACTGTAGCTTTCCATTCTGAGCAAATTAAGAATATTGACAACAAAAAACCTACTTCTAATCCCGATATTCGTTATTCTCTTTCCAAAAAGGGTGAACAACCTACCAAAAACGGCAGATTTTACGGCAAAGATATGATGCTTGATTTACCCATCAGAGAGGATATTGCAAAAAATACAACAACCACTTTTGATGATATTGCACCAATAAGGGAAGATGAAGCAAATGCAATGAGAGAAGAGCAGGATAACATTGCTCCTTTCACAGATGCAGATGTTCCACCGGAATTTGATGCACCGATGTATGATGCAACTGATACAACGAGCCTTAACGAAAAAACCTTGAAAAATATTTCGGCAATGGCAAAAGATATTCTTTCCTTGAACACGAGAGAAAAGAAGTTAATGGAAGATATTGTGCAGAAATACAGTACTTCTGAAATTTCAAGCAAAGAAGAACTTTTTGATGATATCAAGAAGTTGTCTGGTGAAAAATCGTGGACAGAACGAAACGATGAAATTGCAGAAATAAAGAAAGTTTTAAGGGATTTTAGAATCAATGTATCACCATTTATAAAAAGAGATATAACCGATTATTCTCAATTTATGAGAAGCAATTTTGGTAAGTTAAGGTTTTCTAAAGACGGTTTATCAGTAGATGATGTGTATATAGCATTATCTACTGCTTACCCGCATTTTTTTCCTGCGGATGTTGTAAATCCTACAGACCAACTTTTACTTATGTCAGAGGTTGCGAATACGGAAATCAATACAACAAACACGTATGAATTAGACGATGATGTTATTCAAGAAGCAACAGATGTTATTGCAGAAGAGGTAAACACTTATAAGGAACAGCAGTTACTTAAGCTTACAGAAAAAGAGCATAAAGCTTTTTTCAAAAATGTTGTTGCAAGTGATAAACCGATAAAAACAACAAGAGCAGACTTGCACAACAATATTGTGGATAACATCAAAACAAAATTCGCTGAAAAAGGTTTTGATTTAGACGAGGTATTGAAGAAAGCGAAAGACCTTTCAACCTTTGCTACAGTTGACAATACTCCACAAAGGGTGATGGAAAAAGCTCTCGGTTATAAAGAAGGTCAAATTCTTGCCGATGAAACCGTAAACAAAGTAGCACAGAATGAAACTGAGGGTATAAAGTGGCTTAATTCGTTTACCAATAAGAAAAACGGTCTACTTGTGCAGATTTCCAAACAGTATAACATCAAGCCGGGCAGTAAAGAAAGTGCCGCAGCTCAAATGTATGCCGAAGGATTCTATGTAAATGACAACAATGACATCATTAAATATGGTGACGAAGAATTAAAAGCCGATTTTCCCGATGCGGAAGTAAGAAAAAATATCAAAGGTCTTGCAAATGACCCTCGTATTCGTTTGATTTATGATGAAACGCTTGCCAAAATCAATGAATCAAGAAGCAGAAACGCTTATCCTGAAATACCAAGACTTGAAAATTATTTCTTGCACTTCAGAGCAATGGAAGATACGTTTTCTCGTTTAGGTTTGCCTTTTAATCCTAATGACATAAGAGCAAAGGATTTGCCTACTGATTTAAATGGTGTTACGGCAGACTTAAAGCCCGGTCAACCGTATTTTGCGAGTGCTATGCACCGAACAGGAAAAACAACGTCTTTCGATTTGCTCGGTGGTTTGGAAAGATATTTGTCGAGTGCAAAGAATCAAATCTATCACATTGACGATATACAAACATTAAGAGCATTGAGAAACTTTGTTGCTGATACTTACGGACAAGCAACAGGTTTAGAGAATTTGGATAAGCTCTCTGAAGAGGAAGTACAAGAGAGAATTAAACAGGTTTATGGCTCACATCTTTCAACCTTTGCAAAATTTTTGAACGAAGAAGCAAACATCCTTGCAGGTAAAACATCTCTAATTGATAGAGGTTTAGAGGGTGTTATAGGCAGACGTGGTATTACATTCCTCGATACTATCAATAAACAAGTTGGTAGTAATATGGTTGGTTTGAATATTTCCTCTTCCTTAACTAACATCTTGCCTGTTGTTCAAACGTTCGCAAAAAGCAGTAAATTCGCTTTCACAAAGGCATTTGCACAGACAGTTTCCAATAGAATCCGCAGTATCTACGGAAAGAGTGACGGATTTAAAGAAAATAGTCCTGTTGTAATCAGAAGAAAAGGTGCAGAGAGTTTTTACCGAACACCATTCCAAAAAGTTGGTGATATAGGCTACATTCTTATGAGTGCGGTTGATGATATTTCTACTGAACTTATTGCGAGAACAAAGTACAACGAGCTTACAAGAAAAGGTATGGATTCTCAACAGGCACACATAGAAACAGATAAATGGGTATCTCGATTGATGGGTGATAGGTCTCTCGGGCAACAACCACAATTATATAATTCAAAGATGCTTGGCTTAATAACCAAATTCCAATTAGAAGTTAGAAACCAATTGGATAGCCAATTCTACGATACTATTCAAGAAGCAAAGGTATCTAATGAACAAATTGAAAATGCTCTTTTAAGAAATGCAAAAACGGCTGCAAAGGTAGGCTCAACGTTCTTTCAACTTGCTGTACTTCAACATTTGTTTGGAACTGCATTTGAATCTGTTGCAGGTTATAACCCTGCATTTGATATTGTCGAAGTCTTAATTAAAGCATTTGGTTTTGATGATGACGAAGAAGACGAAGATACTGCTTTAGATAATATCGAAGAAGCATTCCTTACATTGCTTGAAGATTTACCATACACAAGTACATTGACAGGTGGTAGAATACCAATTTCTTCTGCTTTGCCAATTAAAGAGCTTGTAACAGGTGAAGATGATTATGGAACGGAAAAATCAAGAGTGGAAACACTTAAAGAAACGTTGCCTTATTATCTCTTGCCCGGTGGTTACGGTCAGTTAAAGAAAACCGTACAAGGTTTGAAAATGTTTGATGATGACCTTCCAATAGCAGGTTCTTACACAGATAGCGGTAATCTTCGTTTCCCGGTAGAAGATACACCGCTTAATAGGGTTCAAGCAGGTTTATTCGGGCAGTATGCGAATAAAAATGCAAGAAAGTATTTTGATGATGATATTGCACCTTTAAACGAAAAGCAAATCAAAGAGTATGCCGATTTGGACCTTCCTATTGCGGATTATTGGAAATATCGAGAAGGCTTAAAAGGTTTGGAAACCTTAAATGAAAAAGGCGATTATATTGGAGATTTGGACTTACCAATAAGCAAGAAAAACATTCTTATCAATAATATTGCTGATAGAGATAAGCCTATTGATTACAAAGATTTTGATTTGTATTCAGACTTTGAAGAGTTCGATTTTGCTACTCGTTACCCTGAAAAATATGCGGTTCTTAAGGATCAAGGAATATCTGTTGCAGAATACAAAGAGAAATATGAAGAAACTGCGTTTATGTACACAGACGATTTTGCATGGGCTTCTAATAATCCTGAGAAATATACACTTTCAAAGGCCGTCACAAATGATGTAACGAAATATAAGCAGTACACAACTGACTTGTATAACATTAAATCCGATAAAGATAGTAACGGTAAATCTATTAGCGGTAGCAGAAAGAAAAAGGTGCTTGATTATATCAATAACCTTGATATTGATTACGGGGCAAAATGTATTCTTCTTAAAAGCGAATATTCATCCGATGATACCTATAACAAGGCTATTGTTGACTATCTTCTCAATAGGGATGATATTACCACAGAAGAGAAGAGAACAATTTTAGAAGAGTTAGGTGCTACCATTGATAGCAACGGCTACATTCATTGGTAAGGGGTGATTGATATGAGTAAACAAGACAGGCAAGGTGTTCGTACACCGGCAGACGTTGAACGTAAATATAATCTTGGGCGGTTAGCGGCCGCCCAGGGTTCATCCGGTAAACACGATAAACAGATAAAGCAACTTTCTGAAACATTAGCTCAATTTATGGCTGATACTAATGGTAAATTTCAAGAGTTAGAGGGTCATACACAGACTTTCTTCTATAGTGGCGTACCTACTCTTGACAATGCACCTGCGGTTGAATGGGAAACAAACGAAGCGAAAGCAGAGCATATTGGCGATTTGTATTACAACGAGGATGACGGAAGCCTATATCTATTTAAAGGTGACGGAACAGACTTTGAATGGGTGAAATGTTCAGGGTCGTCAAGTGGTGGCATAAATGCTCGGGTTACTCTTGCAAAAAACATTGATTTCGAAGCTAACGTTCAACCGACTGCTACCATTGAAGAAATCGAGGGGTGATTGATATGAATTTAGTATTAACAAAAAATTTCTATACGTGGATGCGAACTATATTATTAGGTACGTCCACTTCAATATCTGCCACTTCAACAGCTACTGCAGGTTGGGCGAGTGGTGGCACAGTTGTTGAAAATATGGTCAACATACTTGGGGAGAATCAATCCTCTTTTCCCGGTTCAAGCACTTATCTTGGTAAAAACGGAACCTTAAATTTTTGGCAGTCTGGGACTTGGTTTGGGACTTATTTTTGTATTGGCGATGATAATACGCCCGCAACAGAAGATGACTATAAATTAAGTGGCGATTATGTTTTCAACACAGATTACACATTGAACCACAAAGCGATTAGCAATCCTACTATGGTGAATGGAAAGGCAGTTTTGACTTTTAATATGACATTTACTGCCCTTACAGATATTACTATCGGTGAAATCGGAATGTTTAAACAAATACAAGCAGCAAGCACTATATCAGATAATTATCTTTTCCTTTTTGGAAGAGTTGCTCTTGATACACCTATTCAGCTTACTGCTGGCGAAAGTGCTACATTCCAGGTTTCTATTGAGATATAAAGGTAGGTGAGATAGGTGCAAGATATAATCGTGATAGGCAGTATACTTTCAGCTTTAGGTGTGATTATCGCAACGGCTGTTAAAGTATACAAATTTATTCGCAAGTGGGAAAAGTGGGTCGAAGAAACAAGCGAGCATTCGCTTGATAACTACTTATCTATTAAAAGGCTTACTATTATGTCCCACGAAATGCCGTTGTCAGAACGTATTGCTGCAGGTGAGAAATACATAAAATACGGTGGCAATGGTGAAGTAAAACACAAATACGAAGAGTTATTAAATCATTTACCAAAGGAGAATTTTTAAAATGAAAATCAATTGGAAAGCACGTTTTAAAAACAAAGCATTTTTAATCACATTCATTACATTGATTATTGCTTTTGCATATCAGGTATTGGGTCTTTTTGATATTGTTCCGTCTATTTCTGAGGACAGTATTGTGAACTTCCTCACAATCATTATCAACATTCTTGCAACTCTCGGTGTTGTTGTAGACCCGACAACAGACGGTATCAATGATAGTGATAGAGCTATGACATATTTTACAGACTACGATGAAAGGATGGTAGAATAATGAACATTCAGACAACAGGATTAATCTTCGGAGAAATGACAAAACGAAAAGAGACAGATTTGCTTGTCTTACATCATCAGGGAACTACGGTAAGACAGACAGTCGAGCAGATACACAATTACCATAAAAACACAAATGGATGGGCGGGTATCGGCTATCATTTCTACGTTCGTACCAACGGTGAAATCATTGAGGGCAGACCCATTGAATATGTAGGTGCTCACGCTTACGGATTCAATAATAATTCTATCGGTATCTGCTTTGAGGGTAATTTTGAGGTTGAAGAGATGTCTAATGCACAGAAAGAAGCAGGTAAATGGCTTGTTGCATATATCAAAGGTATCTATCCTATTGAAAAGGTTGTAGGTCATAGAGACTTAATGGCAACTGCTTGTCCCGGCAAGAATTTCCCATTTGATGAAATCGCAAATGCTACAGAAAAACCACCTATTAAAATGCCAAAAGATAATCGTTTCACGGTTAAGGAATGGCAAGATGCTGCAATCAAAGACGGATTTAAGTTTGCTAAATTCGGTGCAGATGGCAAATGGGGTAAAGAATGCGAGAGTGTTGCAAAGAAAGCTGTTTGCAGGAACAGGGGTGAGGATGATTACCGTTATAAAAACTTAACTCGCCTTATTCAGCAGAGATTAGGCTTTGAAGGTGATGACCTTGACGGTCTCTTTGGTGAAGATACAGAGGAAGCAGTAAGAAAATATCAGCAGATTCACAACCTTGAGGTAGATGGAAAAGTTGGTATTAACACTTGGAAGAGTATGCTCGGTGTGTAATAAAATCGTATAAAAATGATAAGCGGTCAGGGAGTAAAATCCTTGACCGCTTTTTTTATTTTTTCTTGTTCTTAACAAACCTATCTTTTAAATATCCCCATACACAAACCAAAACGTAAATACCTAAACAAAGCCCTAAAGCTCCACATTGTTCTTCACTTATTACATCACCGAAAAAAGATTTCTCTTTTTCTTCCTCATAATCGTATTCCTCTGTGTATTCGGTAATGTCATCTTCTGATGTTTCATCGTATTCCTCTTTGCCGAATTTATCCGCAAAATCTTCTGGAGTTAATACAATCAAATCAGGGTTAGAAAATATTCTTTCGGTTATGTTTTCTCCGTACTGCTCCATAGCCGTATCTCTTAATGATTCATATTCAACATAATAAGTTAAGCCAATTTCAAATCGCTGTGTATCAGAAGTGTACACTATTGCATCTCGTATCTCGTCGGCATATTCACCTTCAAATTCACTTCTTAGGACATCTTCCAAATTCTCTACCTCAATACAAGCGTAAGGGAATGTAAATTCGTTAGAAGCATACGGACATTCTCCGTCTTCATGTTGATGAGCAGAGTAGCCGTGATGGTAGTGATATTCACCTGTGCTTCTGTCATAATGACCACCGCTTCCGTCTGTTCCTCCGGGATGAGCAAAGCCGATAATCGCCAAAACAAAAGCAATGAGGACCATGCAAACGAGTGCAAAAAACTTTTTCAAAAATTACACCTTCAATATAAAAAATCAATTTTTATATACCACAACAATATCCATTTGTCAATAAATCCCATTTGTGTTACGTATATTTTAACTTGCTTGTAACTTGCTGAAATTCGTTAAAATAAGCTTTTTTAACGAATTTGATGCCATTTTAAAGGCGTTTTTCTTTCAAAAATAGTCATTTTAAGTTGCCTTTAATTTGCTGATATAAAAATAATTAAAAGCTGTTTCAAGTAACACTAATATTTAATGTATATATAATACTATAATATTATAAATTTAAAAATATGAGCCTTTAAAGTTCGTTAAACAACTATAAAAGTTACACTTATGTTACACATTTTACCTAAAAACCATTGAAAAACCGATATTTACAGTTCTCAAAGAGATAATTGTATTATTTCAAATTTTCCAACTCCTTGCAGAAATGCGAGGAGTTGTTTTTATTATCTCTTTGAGAACAGTTATATTCGCCCTGGGCGAGTTATATTGCTTCACAGTGATATTCAGACTTCGTCTAAGTGGTATCGCCTTCGGCAGTTTATAGTTGATTACGTTAAGGTTTATCAGTATAAAGATATTAAAAATAAAACTCTTTGCAATTACTTATATTGTAAGCAATTGCAAAGAGTTTCTTTTTTTTGATGTTGATTTTGAAATATCACATGAAAAACAAGTGTCATAATATATATTTGTTATAGTGCTTTTAATCTGAAAGCAGTTATTTTACTTCCCAAGGATTCTTAATATATCTACCCGGATTATTGTAATTAATAACCTTAGCATAATTACCAACAGCAGTTGCGTTATCAGGAATATCCTTTGTTACAACACTTCCTGCACCGATTGTAACGTTATTGCCGATTTTTACGTTTTCAACAATACAAACGTTAGGTCCGATGTAAGTATTGTCACCGATTATTGCTGCATTAAAATCGTTGCTACCAATAGTTGTGAATTGAGATAAATTGCAATTGTTACCGATTATTGCAGTTTCATTTACAACAATCGGACCGCCGTGACCGATATATAAGCCGTAACCAACTTTTGTTTTACGTGGTAATTGTATGTGTTTTTTTGTTTTGCTTACGCCCCATAAAGCATAGCCTATGAATTTTGCGGGACCCGAGCAATGGCACATACGAAATGCGTATTGAAATCTAAAGGTTTTATCTTTTAAATAGGCTTTTATAAAGGTTAATGTATCGTATTTCCCATAATAACGCATTAAATCGCTTTTTACGTAATCGTTCATTGCTTTTACTCCTTAATAATAGAGTTGACTGAAATGTTGTTTTTACAGATGATTATCAATCGGGTTTATATGCTGAATTACTATATCTCAATAATATCATCGTCTTCGGGGATTTCAAGCTTTGCTCCCTCTTCTGAGTCGTCAAATATTGAAATTTCGTCTGTTTCTTCAATAAGACCGTTGTATTTGTTAAATTCAGCAACCATTTTATTAAAGTTTTTAATTAAAATAAAATGCCCGAGGAAAAGACCGGGGATGCTGCAAACAACAACGAGAGCACCGCTTTCGCTGAATTTCAAGCCGTAACGCTCAGCATTAAAATTCATTCTTTCAGCTAACTGGTATTTCCAAACAAAGCCGTAAACGAAGACTGTTGCAAGGCTCAAAATAAAAGAGGGGATGTATTTCATTGTTTTTCTTCCGTCGCCCTCGCAAAGAGTGTTAATATCTTTAGCTAATTTGCTCCAGAAATAAAGAGCGTAAATACCGAGAGTAATAATTGATAAAAAGTAGTATTTGAAAAGACTGCGTTGCTTAATTTCTGCTTTCAAAATTACGTACACCTTCTTTATAATTTATATTTTCAGTATATTATAAATCTTGGTAAAAATCAAGATTATAAATGTTAACAATTATTGTTCTAAAATCCTTTATTTTCGGCAAAAAACCTCGTTTGTATCATTGACTTTTTTATAATTATATGTGATAATAATCTGTAAATTAATTTAGTTATTAAAAGTATTTTTAAGGGGGAGACTTCTCTTGAAGAAAGAACTCGCAAAACAATACGATCCTAAAAATGTTGAGGAGCGTATTTATAAATCTTGGTTAGACGGAAAATATTTCCATGCAAAGTGTGAAGAGGGTAAGCCTACTTACACTATAGTTATTCCGCCACCCAATATCACAGGTCAGCTTCATATGGGTCACGCGCTTGATAATACTCTTCAGGATATTCTTATCCGTTGGAAGAGAATGTCAGGCTTTGATACCTTGTGGCTTCCCGGTACTGACCACGCATCAATTGCTACAGAAGCTAAAATTGTTGAAGCAATGCGCGCTGAGGGTATTACTAAAGAAGATCTTGGCCGTGACGGCTTCCTTGTTCGTGCTTGGGATTGGAAAGAAAAATACGGTGGCAGAATCGTTGAACAGTTAAAGAAGTTAGGCTCTTCATGCGACTGGGACAGAGAAAGATTTACTCTTGACGAAGGTTGCAACAAGGCTGTTAATACTGTTTTTAAAACCCTTTACGATAAAGATTTAATCTACAGAGGCAACCGTATGGTTAACTGGTGTCCTTGCTGTAATACTTCAATTTCTGATGCAGAGGTTGAGTATGAAGAAAAGGACGGTAATTTCTGGCATCTTCTTTACACAGTTAAAGAAACAGGGGAAAAGCTTGAGCTTGCTACAACCCGTCCCGAAACGATGCTTGGTGATACTGCTGTAGCTATTAACGCAGAGGATGAAAGATACAAGCATCTTCACGGTTGTCACGTTATTTTACCTCTTCTTAATAAAGAAATTCCCATCGTTTGCGATGAACATGCAGATATGACAAAGGGTACAGGTGTTGTTAAAATTACACCCGCCCACGACCCCAACGACTTTGAGGTTGGTCAGAGATGTAACCTTCCTATCGTTCGTACCTTTACCTATGACGGTCGTCTTACAGGTGCAGAGGATAAGAGAATTGCGGACGAGCTTATTGCAAGCGGTAGAGCAACTGAAAACGAGCCCGAGGTTCTTGACTGCGGTAAATATGCAGGTATGACTACAATGGAAGCAAGAAAAGCAATTCTTGCAGACCTTGAAGCAGGCGGTTATATTAAAGAAATTGAGCCTCTCAAGCATGAAGTTGGTACTTGCTACCGTTGTCATAGTACAATTGAGCCTATGGTTTCAAAGCAGTGGTTTGTTCGTATGGTACCCCTTGCAAAGCCTGCTATTGAAGCAGTTGAAAAGGGCGAAACAAAGTTCGTTCCCGAAAGATTTACAAAGAACTACCTTAACTGGATGAATAATACTCGTGACTGGTGCGTATCCCGTCAGCTTTGGTGGGGTCATAGAATTCCCGCTTGGTATTGTGAGGATTGCGGTGGCGTTACCGTTAGCGTTGATACACCCGAAAAATGCTGTAAATGTGACTCTGCAAAGCTTAAGCAGGATGAAGATACTCTTGATACCTGGTTCAGCTCAGCTCTTTGGCCCTTCTCAACTCTCGGTTGGCCCGAAAAAACTAAGGATTTAGAGCATTTCTATCCTACAAATACCCTTGTTACCGGCTACGATATCATCGGCTTCTGGGTTTCCCGTATGATTTTCTCTGCTCTTGAGTATACAGGTAGAGTTCCCTTTGATACCGTTCTTATTCATGGTCTTGTTCGTGATGCTCAGGGTAGAAAAATGTCAAAATCTCTCGGCAACGGTATTGACCCCCTTGAGATTATCGACCAGTACGGTGCAGATGCTCTTCGTTTCTCTCTCGCTACAGGTAATAGCCCCGGTAACGATATGAGATTTATGCCCGAAAAGATTGAAGCAAGCCGTAACTTTGCTAATAAGCTTTGGAATGCAAATCGCTTTATCCTTATGAATCTTGATGAGGATGAGCCCGCACCCCATATTCCCGAAAACCTTGCAACAGAAGATAAATGGATTCTCAGTCAGTTTAACAGCCTTGTTAAAGCTGTTACAAACTCTCTTGAAAATTATGAGCTCGGTATCGCAGTTCAAAATCTTTACGATTTCATTTGGGACGTTTTCTGTGATTGGTATATCGAAATTGCAAAAATCCGTCTTAACGGTGATAACGAAGAAGGTAAAAAGACTGCAAAAGCAGTTCTCGTATACGTTATGAGCAACACTCTTAAACTTCTTCATCCCTTTATGCCATTTATTACTGAAGAAATCTGGCTTGCTCTTCCCCACGACGGTGAAAGCATTATGATTTCAGAATGGTGCAAATATGACGAAGCTCTCAACTTCCCCGTTGAAGAAGAGGCAATGAACAGAGTTATGTCAGCTATCAAGGCTGTTCGTAACCGTCGTTCTGAAATGAATGTTCCTCCCTCAAGAAAAGCAAAGCTTTATATTGCAACAAAATATATTGAAGATTTCACAAACGGTAGCGTATTTATGAACAGACTTGCTTCTGCTTCAGAAATTGAAATCGGTAGTGAATTTGATATAGAGGGTAGCGTAAGCGTTATTACTGAATCTGCAAAGATTTTCATTCCTCTTAACGAGCTTGTTGACCTTTCTGCTGAAAAAGCAAGACTTGAGAAAGAGCTTGAAACAGCTAAGAAAGACCTTGAATTTGTTGAGAATAAGCTTAATAACCCCGGTTTCATGGCTAAGGCACCCGAAAAGGTTGTTGCTGCTCAGCGTGAAGCACAGGCTAAGCATTTAGCAAAAATTTCAATGCTTGAAGAAAGTATTCAGAAGTTACAATGAATTATATTGAATCGGTAAATTATATACATTCATTATTAAAATTCGGTATCCGTCCCGGTTTAAACGGGATGGATGCCTTATTGCATTTGTTGGGTGAGCCTCATAAAGCTTTAAAATACGTTCACGTTGCGGGAACAAACGGTAAAGGCTCAACATCAACCGCAATTTCAAACGTTTTGATAGAAGCAGGCTACAACGTAGGGCTTTATACTTCGCCTTACGTAACCGATTTTCTTGAAAGGGTACAGTATAACGGTGAACCTATTGACAGAGAAATCTTTGCGAATTCCGTTACTAAAGTCAGAGAAGCTGTAGAATTCCTTGAAAATCAAGGTAAGCAAATTACGGAATTTGAAGCCCTTACAGCATCTGCTTTTATGTGCTTCAAGGCTCTTGATTGCGACCTGGTTGTCCTCGAAGTAGGGCTTGGCGGTAGGCTTGATGCTACAAACGTTATTGCGACTCCTCTTGTAAACGTTATAACCTCATTGTCAATTGACCATTCTGCAATTTTAGGTAACACTATCGAGGAAATAGCTTTTGAAAAATGCGGTACTATTAAAGAAAACGGTACAGTTATAGCTTCTTACGGGCAACCCGAAAATGCTGTAAAAGTTATTAAAAAAATATGTTTAGAAAGAGATAATTCTCTCGTTGTGCCTGATGAATCGCAAATCAAAGTTCTCGATTCCGGCATTTTCGGAGTTGAGTTTACGTATAAAAACAGCGTTTATAAAACCTCAATGGCAGGCTTTCATCAGATTAAAAATATGACTTGCGTTATTGAGGCTTGCTATGTTCTTAGAAGTTTTTTTGAAATTTCAGATGATGATATATACAACGGAATAGAAAAAACTGTTTTGCCTGCAAGGGTTGAGGTAATATCAAAATTGCCTTTAGTTATTCTTGACGGAGGTCATAACGAGGACGGTACAAAGGCTTTTTATGACAGCGTTTCACCGTATCTTTATAAATACGATAAAATCTGCGTTGTGGCAGGTATGATGGCTGATAAAGCTGTTAAAGCCTCTTTAAAACCGTTAATAGAATATTGTGACAGATTTATTGCGGTAACTCCCGATAATCCAAGGGCTATGAGCTGTGACGAGTTAGCAGAAATTGCGAAGCAGTTTTGTGATGACGTTACCGCTATACCGTCACCCGTTGAAGCGGTGAAAACGGCTGTTGAGGCTTTGGGTGAAAATGATGCACTTTTAGTCGTAGGCTCGCTTTATCTTGCAGGTGAGGTAAGAGAAACTCTATTAAAGCTCTTTTAAATTTACAGTAATTTAATTGATTTTAATAGACTTTAGTGATAAAATAATTGTATAAAATTAGTGAGTTGAATTGATGATTTTACTCACTGTAAGGAGTATTTAAATGGTTGAATTTGATGCTTTTGCAGGCGGTATTGAAATAGGCGGCTTGCGAAATATGCTTGAAATTAAAATACTTATCTGTTACATTCTCGGTAACGTTAAAACCCCTATGAAGCGTACCCAGATTTGTGATGCTCTTCAAAAAACAGGTCTTGTTAATTATTTTGATGCAAATGCGGCTATAGATGAGCTTATTGCAACAGAAACTCTTAAAGAAACTGAGTATTTCGGCGAAAACTGTCTTGACGTTTCTGCAAAGGGTATTTACGGTGCAAGAGAGCTTGAAAATAATCTTCTTCCCGGTGTAAGAGACCGTGCGGTTAAAACCGCTTTAAATATCGTTGCAAGAGCAAGAGCTGAAAGAGAAAATAATGTTGAAATAAAAAAAGTTCATAACGGTTATGACGTAACCTTTGAAATTGAAAGCCTTGGTGACAGATTATTGTCATTAACTCTTAACGTTACTGATGAGTTTCAGGCAGAGCAGTTAAAGGATGGCTTCCTCGATGACCCGGGCGCTCTTTACTCTGATATTATCAACAGACTTGTAAAGGAATAATTAATTATAAAATTTAAACACCTGACACTTTGACTGTTAACACAGTGTGTCAGGTGTTTTTATGTTTATTTTATTATTTTATTTTGAGCATCCGCAGCTGCCACCGGGGTTAAAGGATGATGCACAGTCATTTCCCTTTAAGTTCGGGGGGAAGAATTCGTCAATAGGGAAGCAAATCTTCTTAAAGGTGTCGCAGGGGTCCTCTGTGTCACAGCAGCATTCCTTTGTCGGTACGCAGAAATCGTAAGCAGGAATAAGCATCTGCACGTCTCTTTCAAGCTGAATAATAGTGAAAATACCGAGAGTAACCTTAACGGCTTTTTCACAGTCGCAAGCATTAAAATCGCCTTCAAAGCAACAACAAATATTTCTCGGGATATTGTCGCAACAGTTACCGAGAGTGTTACAGCAATCGCAAACTCTGCAAATCTTGGCATCAAGCACAATGGGGTCTACGCATTGTACCTTTGCCTTGGGGTTAGTGTTACCGATAGGCATCTGCTCATCAAAGCCGTCACAAACGTAGCTTGATGAGAAGATTTTAACGTTACCGTCGCTACCGTAAAGAATGCATTTTTTACCGAAGGTAACAAGACCTTCAAGAATTGTAGGTGAAGCGGTAGGGCAGGTATAAGCATCAAGGCAAACCTTTACGAAAAACGTAAGGTCAACGGAATAGCAGCCTTTGTTGAAGGGTACTTTTTCAACCTCAACAAGGCAGTTAAGTATTTGTGCGGCTCTTGGTTTAACTACAGACGCATTGTCGAGAATACATTGACCTCTGTCGGTAAGGTAAACTCTTAAATCTGTAAGGCAATCCTTGTCGGCGCAAGAGTCGTAAACTCTGTTAGTGTCAATACAGATAGCCTCTTTGATGTGGTTAAGCTCTGAGCCTGAATAGTTTTTGTTATCAGCCATATCTTTTCCTCCTGAAATGTATTTGAAGCTAAAAACTTAAACTTCATTACATAGTATGAAAAGATACGGGAATAGTTACATTTTTATTTTATACACCCGTTAAATCAAAGGGAGGAATATATTCCTCTTTGGCTGATGAAAGCTCTTGCATAAATCCGTCTTCAATACCTGAGTCGAATAAATAATCTTCTATTTCGTCGTATTCCTCTTGAGTAAGCCGTCTTGATAGCTCACGGTGAGGGCAGGGGGAAATAGGGGTAAACTGACTCATAAGGCTGAATAAAACTTCACCTTCATTGAAATTATTTTTAACCCAATCAATAACGCCTTTTGTATTTTCAAGGTTATTCGGCAAAATTAAATGGCGGATTATAACACCGCTTTTCATAATGCCGTTTTCATCAATAACATAGTCACCAACTTGACGGTGCATTTCTTTAATAGCCCTTGTAGCCGTTTCAAAATAATCGGGTGCTTTAGAATATTTAACAGCAAGAGAATTGTCGCTGTATTTTAAATCGGGAAGATAAATCTGAATTTTACCCTCAAGTCTTTTTAGCGAATCAATGCTTTCGTAGCCACCGCAATTATAAACAACGGGGACGGGGAGAGGCTCGTCAAGAGATTTTAGAACAGCGTCAATAAAATGAGTTGCAGTAACAAGGTTAATGTTGTGAGCACCTTGTGAAATCAAGTCTTTATAAATCTCTTTTAATCTCTCTACGGTGATTTCTTTACCGATACCGCCTCTGCTTATATCTTTATTCTGACAAAATGAGCATTGAAGATTACAGCCCGAAAAGAAAACAGTACCGCTACCGTTTTCACCGCTTATAGGTGGCTCTTCCCAAAAGTGTAAAGCCGCCCTTGAAATAACGGGGTTTTCACCCATAAGGCAAAAGCCCTTACCGTTGTCGGTAAGAGCTTTTCTTAATACGTTACATTTTCTCGGACAATCGTTACAAAGGTACATAATCAGTTACCTGAAACAAGCTCAAGATAGCTCATTGAAAGCCATCCGCCTGTGCTGTTGTAAACAACGTAGCCCCAATCATCCCAAACGGCAAGAACTTCAACCTCTTCGCCCTTGTCAATGTAAAGAATTCTGTCTGCATCTGAATTGGGCTGTATTCTCATACCCAACGGGTCTTCTTGAGTAGCAATCTTATAAGTTCCCGTGCTATATGATGATGTTTTATTGTTGTTTGTAACAGGCTTTTCTGTAACAGAATCTGATGCAGAATCAGAAGCTACAGGCTCTTTTTTGTCTTCTGTCTTGTTGTCTGTTTTGTCGTTGTTTTTATTGCTTGAATTCATATTAGCAATTGCTTCAAGGTCTAAAGAAACGCTTTCTTCAGTTGTTGTTTTTTCTGCTTCTTTTTTATCAGAATTAGCGGAAGCAGTAGCAACAACCGCAACAATAACTGCGGCTAAAACTAAAAGAGCTGAAATTATTAAAACAATAGTATTTTTGTTTCTCAATTTATCCATAATTATCTCTCCTTGAGAAAATCTTTTCGACATTATATCAGTTTTTTAGATAAAAATCAATAACCAAACACAATAATGCATATTAGCCAATTCCTACTATATTTAACATTCTGTAAACACTTAAAAATATAATAAAAAACTATTGCTATATAATAGTATATTATGATATAATAAACTGTAAAAATATTGGTGGAATTATGTCTGTTTTTGAGTGTTTGGTTTGGTGGTGAATTAAGGTGGTAATTTTCGGTATTGACCCCGGTTACGCGATTGTGGGTTGCGGTATCGTCCGTTACGAAAGAAACAATTTTTCTTTAATGGGCTACGGTGCAGTTACTACCGATAAGGATATGCCGTTTAATGAACGACTTAAAAAGATTTACGATGACCTTACCGAGCTTTTAGAAAAGTTTAAGCCCGATGCGGTAAGCATTGAAAGGTTATATTTCAACACTAACCAAAAAACAGCTATCGACGTTGCTCAGGCAAGAGGCGTTATTGTTCTTGCCGTTGAAAACGCAGGTATCCCGCTTTTTGAATATACACCGCTTCAGGTTAAGCAGAGTATAGTCGGCTACGGCAGAGCGGAGAAAAATCAAGTTCAGGAAATGACAAAAATGTTTTTACATCTTGATTCTATCCCGAAGCCTGACGACGCTGCCGATGCTCTTGCTCTTGCAATATGCCACGGCCACTCAAGCGGGTCATTGATTTTAGGTTTAAATAAATAGGTGATTATATGTTTTACAGCTTAACGGGTAAATTGATATACAAGGATGAGCAAACAGTTGCTATCTCTTGCGGTGGGGTAGGGTTTAAATGCTTTTCCACAAGAAAAACAATTTCAGAGCTATCTTTAAAAGACGGTGAGGTTACAGTTTTTACTCATCTTAACGTTCGTGAGGATGCGCTTGATTTGTTCGGCTTTTCTACCGTTCAGGAGTTAGATGCTTTTAAATTGCTTATAAGCGTTTCGGGCGTCGGTCCTAAGGCAGCTCTTGCAATCCTTTCAGAGCTTAGCCCCGATGCATTCGCGGTTGCCGTAGCTTCAGGCGATACTAAAGCAATTACAGCCGCAAACGGTGTAGGACCTAAGCTTGCTCAAAGAGTTATTATGGAGCTTAAAGATAAAATCGGCGGTATGTCGTTTATATCTGAAGAAAGCAGTTCAGTTTCAAATGCAGTTTCTTCAGTGAATAATATGAGCAATACCTCTGAAGCAGTAGCTGCTCTTACCGCACTCGGTTATTCTCAGACAGAAGCTTCCGTTGCTGTCAGTAAGCTTTCACCCTCGCTTTCAGTTGAAGAGCTTATTAAGGGTGCTCTTAAAAATATGACTTTAAGATTTTGATTGATAAATTAGGAGAATTATAATGAACGACTTTTTTATTGCAGATGAGGAGAGAGTTATTGCTCCCGAATATATTTCGGATGATAACGAAATTGAAACTTCTCTCAGACCTCATTCTCTTGATGAATATATAGGTCAGGAAAAAGCAAAAGAAAATCTTAAGATATATATAGAAGCGGCAAAAAACCGCCACGAATCACTTGACCACGTTTTACTTTACGGCCCTCCCGGTTTAGGTAAAACCACTCTTGCAGGTATCGTTGCAAACGAAATGGGTGTTCAGATTCGCGTTACCTCGGGTCCTGCAATTGAGAAGCCCGGTGATTTAGCCGCACTTCTTACAAGCCTTAACGACGGTGACATTCTTTTTATTGACGAAATTCACCGTCTTTCAAGAAGCATTGAAGAGGTTCTTTATCCCGCTATGGAGGATTTTGCTCTTGATATCATTATCGGCAAAGGTCCTTCGGCTCGTTCAATACGCCTTGATTTAAAAAAGTTTACTTTAATAGGTGCTACAACGCGAGCAGGTCAGCTTTCAGCTCCTTTAAGAGACCGTTTCGGTGTTATTTTAAGGCTTGAGCTTTACACTCCCGAAGAACTTGCAAGAATAGTTAAGCGTAGTGCCGGCATACTTAATATAGAAGCAGAAAATGACGGTGCATTAGAAATTGCTTCCCGCTCGAGAGGTACACCTCGTATAGCAAATAGACTTTTGAAAAGAGCGAGGGACTATGCTCAGGTTAAGGGTAACGGTATTATAACTGTTGAATCTGCTCAGAATGCTCTTGAAAGAATGGAAATTGACGAATTAGGTCTTGACCTTGTTGATAGAAATCTTTTAAAAGCGATGATTGAGAATTATAACGGTGGTCCTGTTGGTCTTGATACAATTGCCGCAATGATAGGTGAAGAGGCGGTTACTATCGAAGACGTTTACGAGCCTTATTTAATGCAATTAGGCTTTTTAACAAGAACTCCACGAGGAAGAAAGGTAACCCCGTTAGGTTACCGCCATATAGGTTACAATCCGGTTGAAAACGATTCTCAAGGTACTTTTGATTCATATTGATATAGGAGTGATTCATTATGGGTAGACTTTTCGGTACAGACGGTGCAAGAGGTATTGCAAACTCAGAGCTTACTTGTGAGCTTGCAATGCAAATAGGCAGAGCTGCCGCTATGGTGCTTACAGCCCATACTAACAAAAGACCGAAGGTTCTTATCGGTATGGATACAAGAGCTTCTTCTCAGATGCTCGAATCCGCTATTTCAGCAGGTCTTTGCTCCGTAGGTGCAGACGTTATGCTCTTAGGCGAAATACCCACTCCTGCGGTAGCATATCTTGTAAAAAAATACGAGTACGATGCGGCGGTTATGATATCAGCATCTCATAACCCTTGTGAATATAACGGAATTAAAATTTTTCAGGGCACAGGCTATAAATTGCCTGATAACCTTGAAGAAGAAATTGAAAGCATTATTCTTGATAAAACTCAGGTGCCACCCGTTAAAGTGGGCGGTGACGTTGGTAGAATTACAAGTTCTAAAACTGCGAGAACTGATTATTCCAATTATCTTAAATCTATCGCGAAGAATGATTTAAAGGAATATGATATTAATAATCTTAACGGCTTAAGAATTGCTGTTGACTGCTCAAACGGTGCTTCCTCAGTAATCGCACCTAACGTTTTTATGAGCCTTTGTGATGATTGTTACTTTTTAGCAGCTCATCCTAACGGCACAAATATTAACGAAAAATGCGGCTCAACTCATCTTGAGGTTTTGCAGGATTTCGTTGTTCGTAATAAATGCGATGCAGGTCTTGCCTTTGACGGCGACGCCGACCGTTTCCTTGCGGTTGACGAAAACGGTCAGGTTGTTGACGGTGATAAGCTTATCGCTATATTTGCTAAATATTTAAAGAATAAAGATAAGCTTAAAAATAATACAGCCGTGGTTACCGTTATGAGTAATATGGGCTTCTTTAAGTTCTGCGAAGAAAATGATATTAATTGCGAAAAAACAAAGGTCGGTGACAGATACGTTCTCGAAAGTATGTTAGAAAACGATTATATCATCGGCGGTGAGCAGTCAGGTCACATCATTTTCCGTGAGTTTGCAACAACCGGTGACGGTGAGCTTTCCGCACTCAAGCTTCTTTGCATTATGAAAGAGAGCGGTAAAAAGCTTTCCGAGCTTGCAAGTGAAATGAAGGTATTTCCTCAAGTGCTTATTAACGTTCGTGTTTCCGATTTCGGTAAAGCAAGATTCCCAAGAGATAAGGAAATCAAAAACGCTATTGAATCAGCTGAAAAAGAGCTTGGCGATACAGGAAGAGTTCTTGTTCGTGTATCGGGAACTGAGCCTCTCGTTCGTGTTATGTTAGAGGGTAAGGATGAAGAAAAAATTAATGTTTTGGCGCAAGAAATTGCAGAGGTTATCAAGGAGAGATTACTTTAATGCGAATATCTGAAAATTGGAAGGATTACGAGCTTATTGATTGCTCTGACGGTGAACGCCTTGAAAGATGGGGAGATATATTCCTTATAAGACCTGACCCTCAGGCTTTATGGAATACACCGCGAACAAATCCTTTGTGGAAAAATGCTCACGCCCGTTATCACCGTTCAAATCAAGGCGGTGGCTCTTGGGAGTTTTATAAAAAAATTCCTGAGGTGTGGCAGATTTCATATAAAGAGCTTATATTTAACCTTAAGCCAATGGGCTTTAAGCATACGGGCGTTTTCCCCGAGCAAGCTTGTAACTGGGATTACGTTGGTGAAATAATTGAGAAAAGCGGAAGGAAAGACGTTAAAGTTTTAAATCTTTTTGCCTACACCGGAGCTGCTACAGTTGCGGCTCTCAAAAAAGGTGCTTCAGTTGTTCACGTTGATGCTTCAAAGGGTATGGTTCAATGGGCAAAAGAAAATGCGGCTTCATCGGGAGTTGCTGATAAAAACGTCCGTTGGATTGTTGATGACTGTATGAAATTTGTTGCCCGTGAAATAAGACGCGGTAATAAATATGATATTATCATAATGGATCCGCCTTCTTACGGCAGAGGCCCCGGCGGAGAGGTCTGGAAATTGGAAAACGAGATATTCGGCTTCGTTTCACAATGTTGTGAGCTACTTACCGAAAATTCTCTTGCAGTACTTATTAATTCTTATACAGCAGGAGTTTCACCTGCAGTTATGAGCTATATATTGAATTCAACAGTTGCAAAACGCTTCGGGGGACACGCAGATTCTTCTGAAATCGGTTTAAAGGTTACCGATAGCGGTCTTGTTCTTCCTTGCGGTTCAACTGCAGTGTGGACAAAATAAAATGGAAAAGATTATTGAGTTTAAAAATGTAAGCTTCAAGTATCCTGACGAAAGTGCAGAGGCTTTAACAAATCTTAACCTTGATTTTTATAAGGGTCAGTTTACTTGTGTACTCGGTCATAACGGCTCGGGTAAATCAACAATGGCAAAGCTTATTAATGCTTTGTATATCCCGACGGAAGGAACGGTTACCGCCTACGGTTATGATACCTCCGTTGAAGAAAACGAAATGAATATACGCCGTAACATAGGTATGGTGTTTCAAAACCCTGATAATCAGATTGTTGCAACAATAGTCGAAGATGACGTTGCCTTTGGTCCTGAAAATTTAGGTGTTAAACGTGAAGAGATCAGACGTAGGGTTGATGAAGCTCTTAAGCTTGTTGATATGTATGATTACAGACGTCACGAACCCCACAGGCTTTCAGGCGGTCAGAAGCAAAGAGTTGCTATTGCAGGTATTATTGCAATGCAAACGAACTGTATTGTTCTTGATGAGCCTACGGCTATGCTTGACCCAAAGGGCAGAAAAGAAGTTTTAAATGCTTTATTTAAGTTGAAAAATGAGTTGGGTATTTCAATTATTCTTGTAACTCATTTTATGGATGAAGCAGTGCTTGCCGATAGGGTAGTAGTTATGAATGACGGCGGTGTTACCCTTGACGGTACGCCACAAGAGGTCTTTTCTCATACTGAGCTACTTAAAAGCATCGGTCTTACGGTACCGAAGCCGTTAGAATTAACAACAGAATTAAATAAATGCGGTGTTGAGCTTAATGGCTCACCGCTTACTGCTGATGATTTTGTCAGCGTATTCAAGGAATATATAAATAACAGAGGTTAAAAAATGTCAGTGCTTTCAGTGCACAATTTAATATATGGTTATTCAAAGGGTACACCGTTTGAAACGGGTGCTCTTAATGGCGTTTCACTTGATTTTGAGCAGGGTGAAATTGTCGCTGTAATCGGTCATACCGGCTCAGGTAAAAGTACACTTTTACAGCATCTTAACGGTCTTTTAAAGGCTGATTCAGGTGAGGTTTTATTTGAGGGTAAGGATATCCACTCTTCGAAGGAAGCGTTAAGAAATTGCCGTTTTAACGTTGGTCTTTGTTTTCAATATCCGGAGCAACAGCTGTTTGAATCTACTGTTTATGCCGATATTGCTTTCGGTCCTAAAAATATGGGGCTTTCTGATGATGAAATTAAAAACAGAGTGTATGAATCAATCAGCTTCGTAGGACTTACTGAAGATTATCTTGAGAAATCACCCTTTGATTTGTCGGGTGGTGAAAAAAGAAGAGTTGCTATTGCAGGTATTCTTTCAATGAAGCCCAAGGTTCTTATTCTTGATGAGCCTACCGCAGGGCTTGATCCTGTCGGTAAAAATAATCTTTTACAGCTTATAAAGGATTACAACAAGAAAACGGGCAGTACAATTATTTTTGTTTCTCATAATATGGATGATGTTGCCGTTGTTGCTGACAGAGTTATCGTTATGAATAAAGGAAAGGTTGAGCTTTCGGGTTCAATTGAAGAGGTTTATTCTCAAGGCGAGAAGCTTGCTTCTTTAGGCTTGGATGTCCCTGAAATTACAACTGTTTTTCTTTCATTAAAAAAAGCAGGCTTTGATTTAGGCGATACAGCATTTACAGTCAGCGGTGCGGTAAAAGCAATAACTGAATACTTAAAGGGGGAGAACGATGGTTAAGGATATTACAATCGGGCAGTTTTTCCCCGGAAAATCTTTTCTTCATAAATTAGATGCAAGAACAAAAATAATACTTACCTTTGCATTTATTATTTTTATTTTCGTATGTAAAAACTTTTGGTCAATGGGGCTTTTGTGCGGCTTTGCCATAGTAACTTATTTGTTGTCAAGGCTTTCACCGAAAATAATTCTCAAAAGCTTCAAGCCTTTATTACCTATCATTTTCCTTACAACTGTTTTGCAGTTGTACTACACTCAAAAGGGAAACGTTTTGTTTGAGTGGAAATTTATAACTATAACCGACGGCGGAGTTTATATGGCAATATTTATTGCTGTAAGAATTTTAACTCTTTTATTAATGAGCTCTCTTCTTACTTATACAACCTCACCGACGGATTTAACCGATGCAATTGAAAAGCTACTTTCACCGTTAAAGGTGTTTAAGGTTGACGTTCATACATTTGCTATGATGATGACTATTGCATTGCGTTTTATTCCTACACTTATTGATGAAATTGACAGAATTATGTCTGCTCAAAAGGCGAGAGGTGCCGATTTTGAGAGTGGCGGAATAGTTAAAAGAGTTAAAGCTCTTTTCCCCATATTTATACCTCTTTTTATATCTGCATTTAAAAGAGCGATTGAGTTAGCTGATGCTATGTCTTGCAGATGTTATACAGGAGGAAACACAAGAACAAGGCTGCGACAAATGAAAATAACGTACCGTGACGTAGTTGCAACCGTAATAATGGTTATAGTTTGTTCTTGTATTGTTATTCTCAATATTAAACTTCCAAACGTAATATGAGAAATTTATTATTTAAAATAGCGTTTCAGGGTGCTGCTTTTCACGGTTGGCAGCAACAAGAAAATGCAATAACAGTACAAGGCGAGTTGAAAGCTGCCTTTAAACGTCTTACGGGTGAAAACGTTAACATTATCGGTTGCAGTAGAACTGATGCAGGAGTTCACGCTAACGAGTATTTCTTTAATGTGCGTACTGAAGCTACTATACCTGTTGAAAGCTTTCCCGTAGCATTGATGTCAGCGAAGCTTCCGGGTGAAATTTCCGTTTACTCTTGTAAAGAAGTAGATTTTGATTTTAATGCAAGATTTGACTGTGAAAAGAAAGAGTACGAATACGTTATTGAAAATACAAAAACGCCTTCGCCGTTTTATTATAAAAGGGCAATGAATTATAAATACGACGTTGACGTAGAGCTGATGAATAAAGCCGCAAAGCATTTTATCGGTACATTTGATTTTTCGGCCTTTTGTGCAGCGGATGCACAGGTTAAAAGCAAGGTGCGTACAATTTACGATGCATCTGTTTTTCGTGACGGTGATTTAATTAAATTCAGAGTGCAAGGTAACGGATTCCTTTATAATATGGTTAGAATTATGGTGGGAACCTTACTTTACGTTAATAATGGTAAAATCAAGTGTGATGATATACCGTCAATTATAGAAAGTAAAGACAGAACAAAAGCAGGTATTACTGCGATTCCTGACGGTCTTTATCTTAACAAGGTTTTTTACGGAGGTGAAAGTATTGAAGCTTAAATTAACTGAATTGAATAGTGGCTATGAGGGCTACGGCAAAATTTCACGTTTTTCAGGCAGAACAAAAAGCAAAATGATTATTGCCGGTGTTCTCGTTGGTGTGTTTGTTTTTGTTTACATACTTTCAACCGTAGGGATAATACCTCTTGATGCTGTTTCGGCAAGAATAACTACCTTTGTAACAAATGATTCTGAAAACTTCCCTCTTCAGACGAATACAAATTCAACCATTGTAATAAAAAATATAGGTGATAATATTCTTATATTAACAACAGAAAATTTTGTTGTTTTCTCGCAAAAGGGAAATGAGATTTACAATCAACCTCACAGCTTCGCTTCACCTGCTGTTTCAATTAACGGTAATAAAGCGGTTGTGTTTGACAGAGGTGATAGAGGCTATTACCTCATAACTGATAAAAAGGTGGTTAGTAACGGCGAAGCCGACGGTGATATAATCTGTGCGGAATACGGAAAATCAGGAAATTATGCATTTGGCACAAGAGCGACGGACGCTACCAGTAAAATAACCGTTTATTCCGTAACTAATAAAGTTGTTTTTCAATGGAATAGTGCTTATGACCATATTACTTCAATAGCACTTGCCGGAAACGGTAAATATGCAGGCGTTTGTATATTAGGTGCTGAAAACGGTGAAATTTTTAGTTGTGTACAGTATTTTGGTTTTGATTACGCAGAGCCTGTAAATACACAAAAGATTAATGGCGTTACCGCTTTCGATTTAGAGTTTACCGCAACCAATACTTTAACCTTGTTTGCTGATGAGGGCGTTTTTACGATAGGTAAAAAGGCAGAAAAATATGAAACTGTAGCAGAGTATTTTTCAAGTGAATTTAATTCATTTGACTGTGCAAATAACGGTAAATATGTTGTTGCAATTGCAAAATACGGTAGCGCAAACGACTATCATATTTCTATTTATAATGAAAGAGGCAAGCTGAAGTCGGAAATTAAAGCAGAATATACGATTAGAAGCGTATCAATGAGTGATAAATATGTTTTTGCTCTTGCCGAAAACAGTTTGTTAGTTTATAATTTAAGTGGGCATAAAATAGGCGAAATTACAATTGACGGTGAAGCTTATAGTGTTTGCCCAACCGATAAATATGCTTATGTTAGTTCGTTAAACAAATTATCAAGATGTTATTCCTTCGGTGAATCAACTCTTGAAATATCGTGAGGAGGATTTTTATGAATTTTATTGTTGATGCAATAATAATCGCAATTATCGCAATAGTAATTGTCCGTTCATCAAAAAAAGGCTTTGTTTCTTCTTTGGTTGATACTTTCGCAATGATTATTGCAACAATTGTTTCGTATATGTTTACGCCTGAGGTATCTCAGTTTGTTTACGATTCATTTATCAAAAATTCAGTTTCAAAAGGCTTTGAAAAGGTTCTTGATGATATGAATACAAATGCAGCTGTTGCTGATAAGGTTGATGCAATGATTGCATCTTTACCTGAGGGTGCCGTTAACTTGGCTGATAGATTAGGTATTATTAATTTAAATGCAATCGGTGCCGGAATACATATGCCCGGCGTTATTGATAATAATCAGCTTATAACTACCGTTTTAAACGACTTTGCCTATAACGTTATGATAACAATAACAAAGGTTGTTGTATTTTTCATTCTTTTTGTTTTAGCTACGCTTGTGCTCAGAATGGTTTCAAATTTCCTTGAAAACATAAACAAGATACCGTTAATAGGTAAATTGAACTCAACTCTTGGCGGTGTTTTAGGCGTTGCAAAGGCTTTAATTATAATATTAGTTGTTTGTACAGTAATGTATTTTATAATTTCTTCAAGCGATAACGTTGACCTTGTAGGTGCGATAAGTGACTCTAAGATATATAATTTCGTTACAGAAAACAATCCGCTTTTGGATATAACATTTTAACTAAGAGGTGTGAATTATGAAGGATTTATTTAAAGGTTGTTGGACAATCCCGAATCTTCTCAGCTTTTTGAGAATTGTAATTGTACCCGTTTTTGCATATTTCTTTATGCAGGGTCAGTACGGCTGGGCTGTGTTTATGCTTGTGCTTTCAGGTCTTTCTGACTTTTTTGACGGTAAAATTGCAAGAAAATTCAATCAGATAAGCGCACTCGGTAAAATTCTTGACCCCGTTGCAGATAAGCTTACTCAGATTACACTTGCAGTGCTTTTATTCTTATCTTTCAATAAGGCTGACGATGCAACTCTTAAAGCTTTCAGCTGGGTTTTCCTTGTGTTTATTATTAAAGAGTTTGTAATGGTACTCGGCGGTGCTGTAATGCTTGCATTTGGTATCAGACCCGGTGCTGCTGAAATCTACGGTAAAGTTTCAACATTTGCTTTCTATGCAGTTATGATTTTTATCGTTGCTTTCGGCCCCGAAATTGGCGTTTTTAAAGCTTTCTTTACAATCCCCAACGTTCTTATGATGATACTTGTTGTTATTTCGGCAATACTAACTCTTGTAGCTTTTGCAAGCTATATGCCCGGTACATTCCGTCAGTTTAAAGAACGTTTCAGTAAAAAATAATTTTACTTTTCAATTTTTTCTCAGGAGCAAATTAATTAGATGAACAATAAAATGATATGCAGTAAATGTAAAAAGCGTCCTGCAGTAATTTTTGTGTCACGTGTTGACGGTGAAAATACAACTCAGGAAGGCTTTTGCTTAAAATGTGCAACCGAATTAAATATCGGTCCTATTAAACAGATGATGCAGAATATGGGTATTACCGAGGATGATATTGAAGCGGTTAGCGAACAGTTTGGCGATATGATGGATAATATGGATGATTTTCAATTAGGCGGCGCAGGTACAATGCCTTTTATGCAAAATCTTTTCAATGGTAACAACCCTATTATGTCAAACGATAAACAAAACGATAATAATACCGAAACAGAAGTTGAAGATGCAGATGAAGAAGCTTCTGATGACGGTAAAAATGATAAAAAGAAAAAAGGTAAACGTAAAACAAAAAGGAAGTTTCTTAACTCTTATTGTACAGACCTTACTGCAAAGGCCAGAGAAGGTAAAATTGACCGTATAATAGGCAGAGAAACTGAAATTTACAGAGTTACCCAGATTCTTTGCAGAAGAACTAAAAATAACCCTTGCCTTATCGGTGAACCCGGTGTAGGTAAAACTGCAATTGCTGAGGGTCTTGCCCTTAAAATTGCGGCAGGTGAAGTTCCTGCAAGAATTGCCGATAAAGAAATTCACCTTCTTGATCTAACCTCTCTCGTTGCAGGTACTCAGTTCCGCGGTCAGTTTGAAAGCAGAATCAAGGGTCTTGTTGATGAAGTAAAAGCTGAGGGTAATATAATTCTCTTCATTGACGAGGTTCATAATCTTGTCGGTACAGGTGATGCGGAAGGCTCAATGAATGCGGCTAATATTCTGAAACCCGCTCTTTCAAGAGGTCAGATTCAGGTTATAGGCGCTACTACTTTTAATGAGTACCGTAAGCATATTGAAAAGGATGCAGCTCTTGAAAGACGTTTTCAGCCTGTTAAGGTAGAAGAGCCGTCGGTTGCAGATTGTTACAAAATGCTTGTTGGCATTAAGGAATATTACGAGGATTTCCATAAGGTTAAAATTTCGGATTCTCTCGTTTATCGTGCGGTATTATTGTCCGAGAGATATATTAACGATAGATTCTTACCTGATAAAGCAATTGACCTTCTTGATGAAGCTTGTACTTGTGCAAACCTCAGAAATGTTGCTATAAGTGATTACCAGAAGCTTATGTCGCGTATTGAGGATATTATTGAGCGTCAGGACGAGTTACTTGAAACTACCGCCGAGGAAGGACCTGACTACGAAGCAATATCAAAGCTTAAAGCAGAGAAAATTGCTTTAGAAAAAGAAGCGGCTGAGTTGAAAATCAAAGCCGATGATAATGATGTAACTGAAGAAGATATTGCAAAGGTTATTAACCTTTGGACAGGTATTCCCACTTCAAAAATTATCGAAAATGATATGAGAAAGCTTTCTAATCTTGAAGGTAAGCTTAAAGAAAGAATTATCGGTCAGGATGAAGCTATCGAAGTTCTTGCAGCGGCAATAAGACGAAGCAGAGTTCAGATTTCTGCAGTCAGAAAGCCGGCATCATTTATTTTCGTTGGTCCTACGGGCGTAGGTAAAACTGAGCTTGTTAAACAGCTTGCTAATGAGCTTTTTGAAACACCTGAAACACTTATAAGGCTCGATATGTCGGAGTTTATGGAAAAACATAGTGTTTCAAGGCTTATCGGTTCACCTCCCGGTTACGTAGGTTATGATGAAGCAGGTCAGCTTACTGAAAAAGTAAGAAGAAAGCCTTATTCGGTCGTTCTTTTCGATGAAATTGAAAAAGCTCACCCTGACGTGCTCAATATTTTACTTCAGATTCTTGACGAAGGTAAAACAAATGATGCACAGGGTAGAACGGTAAGCTTCGAAAATACTGTTATAATTATGACCTCTAATGCAGGTAGCCATATTACAGAAAATGCTCTCGGCTTTAACAGAGATAAAAACCAAGCATCAAAAGACAAAGCCTTAAAGGCATTAAGAGAATTCTTGAGACCTGAATTTTTAGGTAGGGTTGATGAGATTGTTGTCTTTAATACTTTAGGAAAAGCCGAGCTTGTTAAGATTTCTGAGGTACTGCTTAATGAATTAAAAGCACCTCTTAAGGATAAAGGCATTGACCTTACTATCGGAGAAGGTGTTTATGAAATCATTGCAGATATGTCAGAAGACGGTGGCAGAGGTGCAAGAGATATAAGAAGGACGATAAGAAAAGAAGTAGAGGATTCTATTGCAAACATTCTTATTGATAATGCAGGTGCACCTATTACCTCAATTAACGTTACCGCTGTTGACGGTGAAATTAAAGTGGATTACAAATAATATAAATTCCGACAGAGCATATTATATTTGTTCTGTCGGTTTTTAGAATTACGGTGTGAGTATGAAAAAGAGTGTTGTAGGTATTCTTGCACATGTAGATGCAGGTAAAACTACCCTTGCTGAAGCCTTGCTTTATAAGGCAGGGAAAATACGAAAATTAGGTCGTGTTGATAATGGTGATACGGCTTTAGATACTCATTCCCTTGAAAAAGAGCGTGGCATCACTATCTTTGCAGGTCAGTCTGTTTTAAACTTTGATGAGGAGTTAGAAATCTATCTTCTTGATACTCCCGGACACGTTGATTTTTCTGCAGAAACCGAAAGAGTATTAAAGGTACTTGATTACGCGATTCTTGTTATTAGCGGTACTGACGGAGTACAAGCCCACACAAGAACGTTGTGGAAGCTTCTTGAGGCTTATAATATTCCTACGTTTGTATTTGTAACAAAAATGGATTTTTGCCGTATATCCGAGGACGAAATTTTAAACAGTCTTAATGAACTGCAAAACGGTAGCTTTGTTAATTTTTCTTTGGATAATTTTTCTGATAATTTTGAAGCGATTGCAATGTGTGATGAAAACGTTTTAGAAAAGTATCTTGAAAGCGGTACAGTCAGCTTTGACGATGTAATCAGACTTATAAAAGGTCGCAGGTGCTTTCCTTGCTATTTTGGTTCAGGTCTAAAGGGTGACGGTGTTGATAGCTTTATTGACGGGTTGAAAAAGTATATTGTACCTTTCGACTACGGCGAAAACTTCGGTGCAAGAGTTTATAAAATAACCCACGACTCAAAGGGGGAAAGAATAACCCACGTTAAGGTTACGGGTGGTAAGCTAAAAGTAAAAGATATTGTAAGCTACGGCGATAAAAGTGAAAAGATTAACGGTATAAGAATTTATAGCGGTGAAAAATATGCTTCTGTTGATGAGGTAACAGCAGGCGGTGTTTGTGCAGTTACGGGTATTACCTCTGCCAACTGCGGTGATGGTTTCGGTTTTGAAGAAAGCTTTACCCAAACATTATTAGAGCCTGTAATGAACTACAGACTAGTACTTCCTGATGATTGTGATGCAAAAGCTTTTTTACCAAAAATGAAGCAGTTGGAGGAAGAAGACCCTCTTTTGCACGTTAATTGGAATTCATTCTTACAAGAGATTAACGTTTCTCTTATGGGAGATATACAAACCGAAATTTTAAAAGCGTTGATATCTGAAAGGTTTAACGTTGATGTTGAGATTGATAACGGCAGAGTTATGTATAAGGAAACGATTTGCAATACTGTTGAGGGTGTAGGTCACTATGAGCCCTTGCGTCATTACTCTGAAGTACATCTTATATTAGAACCGCTTCCTCGCGGTAGCGGTCTCGTTTTCCAAAGTAAATGTAACGAAGATGCTTTAAGCCGAAATTGGCAGAACCTTATATTGATGCATTTGGCTGAGAAAGAGCATTTAGGCGTGCTTACCGGCTCACCTATAACAGATATTAAAATAACCTTAGCAGCCGGCAGAGCCCATTTAAAGCACACAGAGGGCGGCGATTTCCGTCAGTCTACGTATCGTGCGGTGCGTCAGGGCTTAATGCAAGCAGAGTCAGTTTTACTTGAGCCTTATTATACGTTTAAGCTTGAAATACCAACGGAGCAAATCGGCAGAGCTATTAACGATATAAGAATGAAAAACGGTACATTTGATGCCCCCGAAGAAATCAACGGTGTAAGTGTTCTTAAAGGCAAAGCCCCAGTTACAGCTTTAAACGGTTACGCTTCAGAGGTTGCCGCATATACAGGCGGTAGGGGAAGACTGTTTTGTGAGCTTTGGGGTTATGATGTTTGTCATAATCAGGAAGAAGTAATTGAAAAATCAAAATATTCACCTGAAGCAGACCTTGAAAATACACCCGATTCTGTGTTTTGTGCCCATGGTAGCGGTTTCAATGTTAAGTGGGATAAGGTTCACGAGTATATGCATATTGAAAGCTGCCTGGAGCAAGAAAAAGACCCATACGAAGTGAATCTTAATAAAAGAAATTTTCATATAGACGATAAAGAATTAGAGGCTATTATGAAAAGAGAGTTTGGGGAGGATAAACATCCGTTTTACAGATATAATCATCGAGCAACTCCGATAAGACCTGTTGAAGTGAACTTTAACACTGAGATAAGAAAGAAATATGTTATAGTTGACGGCTATAACGTTATTTTTGCTTGGGAGGAATTGAAAGAATTATCTAAAACCAATTTATCTCACGCAAGAGAGAAGCTTCTTGATATTTTGTGTAATTACTCTGCATTTACAAAAACAGAAACAGTTGTTGTTTTTGATGCATATAAGGTTTCGGGCAATCAAGGTGAAAAATTTCAATACAATAATATAAAGGTGGTTTACACCAAGGAAAGAGAGCTTTGCGACAACTATATTGAAAAGCTTATTCACGAAATCGGCAAAAATGAAAACGTCAGAGTTGTTACATCCGATAACCTTATTCAGCTTTCTGCTTTCAGATTCGGCGTAAGACGGGTTTCTGCCCAAGAGTTTGAAAGAGAAGTTAAAGCAGTTGATAAGAATATTGATGATTTACTTTATAAAATAAATAAACCCCGTCCGTCAAAAGTCGGGGAATTAATAAAAATTATAGAGGAGGGGTAATATGCTTCTTCAAAACAAATTAGCACAGTATAAGGCTTATAAAAACGGTATTAAGCATTGTACGTTTAACCCAAACGGTCCGGGTGTTGTGAGAATTCATTTGATTCCACCAAAATTCAAGCTTTTATCAAATGAGTCTTATTTAGTTATTTTAAACGGATACTATATTTTACCTTTAGGTTATTCGTGGGCATTGCTTCTATCAAAATTTATTGATGAGGTTAATAAATATGACGGCAAGCCTATAACCGAAAATGATGAAAAAGTAATTGAAAAGAATACTGTTAAAAAGCTTAAAAGCGTTTATCCTTTTCTTAATGACGATGCAATTAAAGAGGATTTACTTACTATAATTGATACATTGTTTCAGGTTGCTCAAACGGGAAATACTGATGCAGAAATTGAGAAATTATCAATTCGTTCATATTCTAAAAATATGACTGCCCCTCACAGAATGGATTTGCTTATAAGCTCAATGACTGATGAAAACGGTACTTGGAATTGCAATCAAAAATGTCGTTTTTGTTATGCGGCAGGGCAATGTAAAAGCAACGTAAAAGAGCTTACAACGGAAGAGTGGAAAAGCATTATTGATATTCTTCGTAAATCAAAAGTGCCTATGCTTACCTTTACGGGCGGTGAGCCTACAATGCGAGATGATTTAATTACTCTTGTGGATTATGCAAAATGGTTTGTAACACGCCTTAACACTAACGGAATAAATTTGACCGAAGGTTTAGCCAAAGAATTAAAAAACGCAGGCTTAGACAGCGTTCAGGTTACTTTATATTCATACGATGAAGATATACATAATGAGCTTGTAGGTTGCGAAGGATTCTCCGATACTGTTAACGGTATTAAAAATGCTGTAAAAACAGGGCTTGATATTAGCATAAATACTCCGCTATGCAAAAAGAATTCTGATTATATAAAAACTCTTGAATTTATAAATTCTTTAGGTGTAAGATTTGTAACCGTAAGCGGACTGATTTGTACAGGTCTTGCAACAAAAGAGTATAAGGAATATGACCTCAACGAAGAGGAGCTTTTTGACATTGTCAAAGAGGCTAAAGAATATTGTGATGAAAACGGGATGGAAATTGATTTTACGTCACCCGGTCTTATTCCAAAAGAAAAATTAGAGTCAATTAATATGAAGGTTTCTATGTGCGGTGCGGCTCTCAGCAATATGGCAATAGCCCCTGACGGTACTGTTGTTCCTTGTCAAAGCTGGTTGGGTACAGATGCATCTTTAGGAAATGTTTTAACCGATAGCTTTGTTAATATTTGGAATAACGTAAACTGCCAAAAGTTGAGAAGTATGACAGATGACGAAGCGCTTAACTGTCCTTTTAGATTAAATCAAAAAGGAGGTAGCTTTTAATGTCTGATTTATATTCAAAAGAAAACATTAAGAAAAAACGTACCTTCCCAACTAAAAATACGATACTTCTTGTAGTTTTAGTTTCTATTCAAATAGCTGTAATTGTATTTGCTTGTTTATACAAGCCCCAACCTCTTGATGTTATTAAAGAGTACGACGTAGTTGTCGTGCCGGCTGATGACGGTAGCCTGGACGTTGAATATACGTTGCTTTGGGAAGCGGTTGATACCTCTGAAGAATTAACCTGGATTGAAATAGGTCTTGCGAATCCTTATTATACCGTTTATGAAGACTCGTTATCCTCTAATATAGCCGAGTATTCATATATTAACGAAGACGGCTACGTTGCCTTAAGACTTGATTTTAAAGAATCATACATCGGCGGTGACCAATTCAGATTTTCTTTCAGAATAAATCAAAGCTCAATGCTCTGTAAGAGCGATAATTATTATTTCTATGAATTTGTTCCCGGTTGGTTTAATGAAACTCCCATTGAGCAATATGAATTCAGATGGAAGCTTGAAGACTCGATAATGCAAAACAACAGTAATTCTCAGCGTAGCGGTTTTGCTGTGTGGTCCGGAAGTATGGAATGTGGCGATTATTGCTTGATGACCGTTTTCTATTCACCGGAAAGCTTTTTAAACTGTGCTACTGTTGACTACCAAGCATTTGATGATAGTGGCGCTTACAACGGTCTATCAGGTGACAAAACAGCTGCAATAATGGTGGCAGTTTTCATTATAATTGTTATTGCGATAATTGAAGTTAATTTAGTAGATAGCTTTGTTTCTTACAGCCGAGGTCGAGGCTTTTTAACCGGTTACGGATATCACGTTCATACCTTTGGTCGTGTTAATCCCGTGTATGCCCGTCATAGAGATGCAGCGGCACTTTCAGCATCTTCCACCGGTCATGGCGGAAGAGGTGGCGGCGGTTGTGCGTGTGCTTGTGCATGCGCTTGCGCTTGTGCCGGCGGTGGCAGAGCAGGGTGTAGCCAGAAAGATACTTTTAAAAATAAGAAATAATGTTGCATAAATTAACCCCCACGTTCATATTGAACGTGGGGGTTATTATATATGTTAGCAGATTAATTATACACGAACGATGCTTTCTTTAAGCTCTGCAAGACCATCGATAAGTGCTGAAGCAACGCCTTCACCGAGAGAAATAAGCTCGTGATAGTGGTTAACAGGGTCGCCTAATGTATAGTCGTTATCAGGAACAACGTAACCGATAGCGTCATTCATAAGACCGAAGCACTTAACGTCTTCGCCGAAGATAAGTGCAGCTGATGAATAGCCTGATTTAGTTTCAAAGGGCTTTGCAGTAACTGCATACTTAGCTAAAACAGTTCTACCGTTAAGAGCAACGATATCCTGACAAATTTCACCGGGAAGGAATACTGTCTTGAACTGGTTACCTAATTCCATATAACCGATTTCGGTAACTGTTGAATAAGTACCGTCTTCGTGTGAAATAACAACGTAGTTAGCCATGTTAAGCTTACCGATTGCTTCGATAAGACCGTTTGAAACGGGAACTTCTACCTGAGCAACAAGAAGGTTAAGGAAGGGTTCAACCTCAACTTCTTCACAAACAACGTCGTTGCCGTCATCGTCTTTGTTCCAATCTTCATACCAAACAGTGTAACCGGGGTTAACGGGCATAAGCTCGCCGATAATGGGCTTATTAGTGTTAGTAAGAACCAACTTCTGCTCTTCAGCTTCGTATGTTCTGTCAGTCATATCGATTGCTGAAAGCTGGGTGCCGTTTACAGATACGTCATAAGTAACGTCTGTTTCATTTAAAGCAGCGTCAGCAATTGCTTCGTCGATATAAATTGCTTCGATTTCGTCAGAATCATTAGTAACAGCTACGATACCGCTAGACATAAGGTGAGTGATAGTCAATTCTTCATCGTAAGCATTTTCAACTACAGTGTATTTACCGCTCTTGATTGCTACTGTGTTATCTTCAGTATCAACGTCAAATGCGAAATCATTATCTGCATTATCATCTTCGTTGATTTTGTAAACAGCTATTGTATCGTTTGCACCAACTAAACCGATTTCTGTGTAGTAAGTTGTTGATAAACCGAAGTCTTTAAATTCTTTTTTAACGTTGCCATTTTCATCGTAGATAGAAACTAACTCTGTGTTTTCTGCGATTTCATCAGCATTGTTGTTGATAACAGGGTCTGCAATAACTTCTTCCATTGTTTTATCTAATGAAAGAGCCATTCTTGCAAGCTCGTAACCGAATCTCATAGATTCTTCAGCTCTGTGGTCAGTAGGAAGGTTGTCGCCTGTAACACCACGAGCCATATAAATAGCAGCAATAGCGCCCTGGAAGAACATGAAGTTGTAGCCTGCATCTTCAAGGAATTTACCGCAGTAGAAGAGGTAGTCACCGCTGATTTCACGACCGGAGTTGCTTTCTGTAGGAAGACCTGCAACGTCGGGGTGAGCTGCGATGTTAAGCATCATTGTCTTAGTTGATGCAGTGTCATCGGGGTAGAAAGTAAATCTTTCGATATCAGTCATAGCTATCTGTGATTCACCTGAATCGTAAGGTCTGCCTTCTTCGTCAAGCTCAAATACGATTTCGCCTGCAGCAGGACGGTTCTTGTTCTGGAAATAATCCTGACCGATATCTTTTGTTGCATAGGTAAGAACACCGGGTTCCATATTTGTGTGAGCCTCGATAAGCGCGTTAGCAACCTTATCTTTAAGGAATTCCATATAAGCGGGGTTAGTACCCTGAACTAATTCTTCACCTGTACCAAAAGCACTGTTAAGACCGTTGCTTGCGATCTTTGAAAGAGTTTTTGTCCAAAGACCTTCTGTGTCGATACAGCTATGTGTATGAGTAGAAGCAATGTTGATAGCAACGATATTGTTAGCCTCTGCGTATTCAGCAAGACGTTCACGGATATCCTTGATATCAGCGTTTGTAATACCGATACAGTCGATAGTAGCAAATAAAACTGTGCCTCTGTCTGTGCCGTCGCTGATAGCAATACATCTTGCCTTCATATCATCCTGAACGCCTTTGATGTTTACGATGCCTTCAACAACGTTTGAGAAACCGTTTTCAATTGCAATGTAACCGCCGAGGAAATATGTACCGTTAGAGTAATCGTAGGGGACAAGGCTTGTGTTAGCATAGCCTAAATGCCACTGAGCATCTGCATCTGCAGAAGATTTGAACTCGTTGCCGGTACCGGAATAGAAGTTCTTTGAGATTTTATCAGTGTTACCTAACTCGCTGTCGGGCACGAAGCCGGGACCGTCAGGGAAAAGACCTGATAAAAGGTTTGCAATAAAGTTTAAAAGGGTTTCAACGATATCAGCAAAAATAACGCCGATAGGGTTGTCTGCTTCACCGCTGATGATCGGGTAAGCACTTGAAGCACTTGCAGTTACTGCACCGAAAGATGCAAAAGTAAGAGTAAGCGCAAGAACAACAGCGATGAGTTTTGTTAATCTGCTTTTTCTCATGGTTTTTTTCTCCTTTTATATCGCCTAAAAGCCGACGATATTATTTGATACCATATTTTACAATATATATAAGTTTTTTTCAACTATCAATATTACTAAATAATCACATTTCAATTCTATATTTTGCACAAAATTTTCAATATAAATTTGTTGCTAAAATATATGATTGATTTTGTATTGACATTTCGCTTTTCTTTGTGTAAAATATTAAGGAATTATTATGTATCAAGGGGGATACAAATATGCGTAAGAAAAAAGAAAAGAATCTTAATCCCGAATCAAACGTTCCTGCAACTCCTGTTGACGGCAATGTCGTTAAAATAGTTGCAATGGTTATTGTTACTTGCATTGTTGTAGGTCTTGTTTCAAGTACTGCAATTAAGCTTGCAGCTTCTACTTATTATTTACAGACTCAGCGTAAGTTAGCAACTAACATTCCGCTTGTTGATGCGGCTCTTGATAAAATTACTGATGGTGAAGCAGGTGCTCCTCTTCCCACTGACCCGCCTACAACCCAGGCTCCTACAACTCAGGCACCCTCTACAACTCAGGCACCTTCTACAACAAAGGCTCCTGATACAACGAAAGCTCCTGATACAACAAAGGCACCTGACACAACAAAGGCTCCCGAAACAACAAAGGCTCCTGAAACAACAGAGCCCGAAACTGATTCACCTGAAACTATCAAGCAGAAGCAGGATATTCTTAATCAGTATAAAGCTCTTGTAAGCTATGCTAAAACTGTAGGTAAACCTTCATTTACCAAGGTTACATACAGATCTCTTCAAAAAGACTTTTTAACAGGTACCCTTCTTCATAGCGTTGATAAAGCATATGCAGATTATTTCGTTTCAAAAGAAGCTGCTGAGGCTGCTCCTGTATTAGTTCCTGCTAATACTGCAACAAGCGAGTTACTTATAAATCATCAGTTATATGCTTGTATGCTTGCAACTGAGGATGCTTCTGCAGCTATCAAAACAGCTACAAGCGTTGATCTTGAGGACGGCAACAAAAAGCTTACAATCGTTCTCAGAGATGAAACCGATCCAGCTGTAACTGCTCCTGATGCTGAAAAAGCAGCAAGCTTTACAAGTGCAATGTTCCCCGTTGTTACTGCTGATACACTCAAAGAAAAGGTTAATTCCACTCTCATTATTTCTGAAATTTCTTCTGCATCTGTTACTTATTCAGATTGTACTGTTGAGGTTATCTATAATCCCGCTACAGGCAGAATTATTTCAATGACTCAAACAGTTAATTATACAGGTAGCTTCAAGGGTATGCTCCTTACAAGTACCGGTACAGTTACCGAAGTTTCAGAATACAAAGATTTCAATTACGGAGCTTTTTAATTTAACTGAAAACTAACGAAAGAACAAGCGTTATGCTTGTTCTTTTTTTGTTGTCAAAAGTGACAAGTTTTTTGTAATGAAATTGTAACAATCTACAAACTTTTAAAAACAGCAATAAAATAAACGAAGTCTTTTTTTAAAACCGTCATATATAGTTGAAAAGCAATTTTTATTGCTTGAAAAATATGAAAGGGTGTTAAAAATGGAAAAAGTAAAAAACGGAAAAACGAGAAGAAAATTGAAAATTATTTCTGTTGTTTTCTCGGTTGCTTTAGTTTTAGCGGTTTTGGTATCGCTACCGTTTATTTTTGAAAACAATCAATTGATTTTTAAAGATGAACAAAAAACGGTAACGCATAAAACCGAATCCGAGGGAGAAGAGCAAAATCAGGTTTCAACGGCTTCATACGTTGAAGGCTTAACCCTTGCTCAAGACGAAAACGGCGCATGGTATTGTTCCTTAAACGGTGCAATTTATACTGATTATAAAGGCGTAGTTTATTACGATAATAATTGGTATTTCGTTGAAAACGGTTGGCTGAATTGGGGGTATACAGGTGTTGCCTACAGTGGTTATGACGGTAAATGGTATTTTGTCGAAAACGGTATTTTGAATTGGAATTATACCGGTTTTGCTTACAGTAGCTATGATACTAAAACGTATTATGTAAAAAATGGTGCTTTGATTTGGGACCTTACCGGTTTTATATATCAACCTGACGGCGATTGGTATTACGTAAACGCCGGAGTTTTTGACGATTCATTAACAACGTTAGTTAATTATAAAGACGTTTGGTACTACATAGAAAACGGTAAAATCAATTGGAGTTACGACAGCTTGTTTTATTTTAACAATGAGTGGTTTTACATCCGAGGCGGAACAATTGCTTGGGATTATACAGGCTACGTATATTTTTACGGAGTGAATTACTATATAACAGGTGGCTGGCTTGATTGGAGCCACGAAAACAATCAAAATTTATAATTGAAAGTGGGTGGAAAATGTGAAAAATAATAAGATAACAGTAAAAATATTTTCGATACTACTCTCTGTTTTGATAATATCTAATATTCTGCCGATGCAGGTTTTTGCGGAAGAGGTAACCTCATTAAATCAAGAAAATACAGTAATCGGTGAAACGGCTGAAACTGAAACAACTGAAACTGAAGCCGTTGAAGCTGAAAGAGAAATTTTAAGCGAAGAAGCTTCAAAGCGTGAAGAATACGTTAAGCATTTCAGAATGAGTGACGGCACTTATCAGGCGGTGCAGTATGAAACGCCCGTTCATTTTGAAAATAATAATGAATGGATTGAATACGATAATACGTTAGAAGAAACGGAAGCTTTAGCTGAAGAAAATGAAGGCAAAATCATTAAAAATAAAGACTATATTAACAAGCTTGCCGATTTCAGCGTAAGATTTTCTAAAAAAACAAATGGTCATAAATTCGTGCGATATGAAAAAGACGGTTATGAATTATCCTGGTATTACGAGGATGCAAAGAAAAAATATGCTGAAGTAATAGAAATTGAAGAAGACGGTGACGAAACTACCTTAGAGAAAAACTCTTCTCAGGTGGTTTATGAGGGCGTTTTCAAGGATACGGATTTGCAATATATCGTAAACGCAGAGGGCGTTAAAGAAAATATTGTGCTTAATAGCGATAAATCACCAACAGAATACGTTGCACAGTATAAAGCAAACGGTCTTACACCCGTTGAGATTGACGATAAAACTATCGAATTGCAAAACGAAAAAGGCGAAGCAATTTATATAATTTCAGCACCGTATATGATTGATAACAACGGTGAGGTTTCAAACAATCTTACACTTGAATTATCTGACGTAAAAAACAACAAATTTACAGTAACTTTGACTTTGGATTCTTCCTGGTTGCAAGAAGAGAGCAGAGCTTATCCCGTTATTGCCGACCCTGCCATTGTTACGAGTCAGTATTGGGGAGAATCAACCTCGTCTTCAAGTGCTTTTGTTTCTTCCAGACACGCCGGAAAGTGCTATGGAAAAGGCACGAGTGGCTACGAAGGTAGTTTGTATGTTGGTTTTGAAACGGTTGTAAGTAATTTAGCCGATGAATACGGTTTATCAAGACAAGTTGTTCGCGGTTATTTCCAATGTCCGCAATTGCCTCAGTTAAGCATTGCTGATAAAGTTGTTGATGCAAAAGTCAATTTTTGTTGTCAGCTTTCATCTGTTAACACAATTCTTTTATACGGTGTAACTGAGGCTTGGGAAAGCAATAGTATTACCTGGAATAATCAACCAGATAAGGAAGATAATATCGCTGATTATAATCATATTTCTTCCGAAATTCCTAACTTAACTTATCCCTGGAGTAACCCGTCTTCGTGGTTGAGTTGGGAAATTACCGATTTAGTTCAAAAATGGTATACAGACCCATCAACTAACCATGGTTTTGTTCTTAAAGCGTTAAATGAAGAAGTGGGCTATAAAACATGGTTGTATTCAAGTGACTATAACGGTAAATACTATGCACGTCCTTTTATAACCATTACCTACCGTAATATGTCCGGTTATGAGGATTATTATAGCTATACGAGCCTTAGCTCAGGCAGGGGCGGTACGGCGAGCGTAAATAACTATAACGGTAACCTTGTGTTTACCCAACCCTTAACCCTTGATACTGGCTGTAATATTATGCCCGTTAACCTTAGCCTTGTTTACAATAACAATGGAGATGCAAATCCCTTTGGCTTTATGGGTAACAGAGTTCAAACCAATTTCCATATATACTTAAGGTATGATGAAGCCCTTGCAGGAAACGGCTTCAGGTATTATTTACACGATGCCGACGGTACAAAGCATTGGTTTTACTTTGAAAATGATTCAAACGTGGGTAAGGATGAGGATGGCTTAGGCTATACCCTTGAATATTTAGATAAAACCGTTGCACCTTATGCAGAATTTTTAATAACCGATAAAAATAAAAATAAAATGTATTTTGATGAGTGGGGCTGGCTATTAAAAATAGAAAACAGCAACAACGTTGCCATAACCTTAGAATACGAAACCTACGAAGATCATTTCAGAATTAAAAGCATTACGGACGGCATAGGCAGGAAATATCTTTTCGGTTATCACGAATATTACCATAATTCAATAATTAACTTTACTGACCCGGTTGGTAGGGTTACGTATATTTATACCGACGGCAACAAGAATTTATCAAGCGTATGCTTTCCTGACGGCAAGTCGATATATTTAAATTACGGCAGTAACGGATTGCTTTCGGAAATTTATGATATTGACGGCAATAAAACGGCAATTTCATATCACAATTCAGTACAAAAGCAGGTTTACGAATTTGCTTGGGGTAAGCCTGAAAACGTTTTAGATTATTACAATTTCATCTATAAACAAAACGCAACCGAGATTACCGACAGTCAAGGCAGAAAATTCACTTATCAGTTCAATGATTGGGGTCAGAATACTGCCATTGTTTCCAATGAAAACGGAAATGCACAGTTTTTTAAATATAACAACTCTTCTGATGCAGCTACGAACGCGAAAAACTCAAGCAGAAACAAAGTGTTATCCTCTTCAAAGGTAATTAACAGCGTAAGTAATTATCTTATCAATTCAGGCTTCCAAAGAGATTTTTGGGGCTATTGGAGTTGGAATAAAAATACAGATTATCCAACTGAGTATTCAGTTGTAAACGATATCGGCTGTCTTACAAATAAGGCCTTGAAAATTTCAAAAGAATCGTGGAATACGTATGAATCTCTTTCAGCTCAAACAATAACAGGTTTGAAAAGTGGTTGGTACACCGCATCGTGTTACGTTAATACATTTGGTGAAACACTCGGCGGTGACGGTTTAATTTTCGGTTATCAAGTTTGGGGTATTCCTTACGGCGAATATCCTGAGGTGTCGGGAAACTGCGAAAAGGTGATAAAAACTGACGGTTGGGAAAGGCTTGAGGTTTCCTTTTATGTACCGGCAGATAAGGAACTTCGAATAATTTTCGGTTATGATGCTAACAGTTACGGAACCTTCTATCTTGACGACTTGCAGTTAGAAGAAGGTGACCAGGGTGCAAGCTCATATAATATTGTTGAAAATGTTATAACTGATCAACATCAATATCAGCATCAATGGTTAACAGACGGTAAAACTTTAACGCCAACTAAACCGTTGATTTTAACTGAAAATGATCCTTTATTGGTTAATATACCCGGCTATGATAACTTCTTTTCTATTCCCGGCGGTATAACCGACCAATATCGAAGAGTTCTTCAGGACCTTAGCGTTAGCGGTAAAGCCGGTGACGTTTACAGCTTCGGTAGTTGGCTTTACGGCGAATCAGTTCCTACCGACAGAGATAGAACGGGAAATTTAAATCCTTGCTTTGAAATGAAAATCCATTATTATGACGTTTGGGGTACGTGGATAGATGCTGTAGTAGTAAAAGCGAATCCCGATTGCGTAGGTCAATGGCAGTTTGTTTCAAGCGAAGCTATAATCCCTGTAGATTATAGTAAATTATCCTTTGAAATCTGTTACAACAATAACGCAAACAATATCTGGTTTACAAAACCCTTCTGCTACCGTGAGCAGTTCGGTCAGAGCTATACCTATGATAACGAGGGTAACGTTGTAAGTGCAAAGGATTTGGCAAATGCAAATTCAAGCTTTGCTTATCAGGATAATAATCTTGTAAACGCTATAAACCCAAGCGGTAGCGCGTTCCTTTACCGTTATGACGAAACGAACAATAATCTTCTTTGTGCGGATTCAACAAACGGCGTAAGATATACTTTTGGTTACGATGCTTACGGAAATGCAACCGCGGCTATGGTTAAAGAGATGAAGCTCGCAACCTATCTTGAATACAACGTAACCTATAATATCCGTAATAAGCATTCGGGTAATGCTTTAGATATGGGCGCTACTAACGGCAACGTTCATAACTATATGTATTATTACGATAATCTCAACCAGGAATGGACTTTAGAATATGCAGGCGAGGAGGGCGTTTACTACCTTAAAGCCAACAACAAATATTTATACGTTGACGGTGCCTCGGGCGAGGACGGTGCATATTTTAAAACCGCCGAAACAAATACCGGCGATGATAAGTTTAAGTTTAAAATTGATGGTAACGGCAACGGCACGTGGAGCATCAAGAGTAAAACAAGTAACTACTCAAAATGCGTTGACGGTATGCCGGGCGATACAAACGATTGCAGTAACTGTACGCCTATAACTCAGCAAACCTACGTCTACGGCAACGCAGGTCAGGAATGGTATTTCTACATAAAAGAGTCGGGCAAAGATAAAAAGGTTATCTATACCTCAGCTGAATATATAAGAAACGGTAACTATTTATATACCCAGACCGACCAGCTCGGTAACGTTACAAGGTATAACTATGACCAGCTTGCAGGCAGGCTTTATTCGGTAACCGATGCTAAGGGTAATACAACGAAATATACCTATAACAACGATACCAATCAATTAGCATCCGTTTCCTCGGGTGGTATGACCAACTATTATGCCTACGAAAACGATAGGCTGACCTTTATCAATTCCAATAACAGCGTAGGGTATAAATTTACCTATGACAACTTCGGAAGAACCTTGAAAAATGAGGTAGGCAACGGTAC
>JAGBCU010000058.1 GCA_017937865.1 Clostridia bacterium
GAATGCACACTCCTTCGTACTTTTTTGTTGCAGTTGGCAGACCGCAACTCCATTATATCACGAAGGAGTTTTCTTTTTATTCTTGTTTCATCTATATAATTTAACTGAACCACGCGTCTAACGCGTGGTTTTACTATACAACAAAAAAGCCATCCAAAAGGATGGCTTTTGAACTTATCTATGAACTTGCGATTTCAATTAGAAAGTTTCTTTTTTCTTTCTTGTAAGAACGAATGCTGCAGAAGCTGCTACGCAAACTGTTGCTGCAAGAGCGATACCTGCATCACCTGTTTCTTCAGAGCCTGAAGAAGAACCGGGAGAGGTTGTTTCGGGGTTTCCTGCTGTTGTGCTTTCAGCATCATCAGGACCAAAGAGACCCTTTAAGAATTCAATAATCTTATTAAGAAGATCTTCAAGGAAGTCAAATGCAACACCGAGTTTATCAAGGATGTTCTGGAATGCTTCTGAAATATCAATGTTACCGTCAACAAGCTGTTCGATAATATCGATAAGCTCTGCGTTACCGAAAAGGTTTACGATAGCATCAACGAAGTCACCGAAGGTTGCACCGTTACCTGCAAGTAAATCTCTGATAACCTGAAGAAGATTGTTGATATCGTCAGGTGTTGTAGATGAGTCGCCACCTGCTGAGGTTGTACCTTCAGCGGGAGGAGTATTTGCAGGGAACATAAAGCAGATGATGTCATTCTTAACAACCTTTGATATTCTGATATCGTTGCTATCATCACCGTCATTTGTGAGGAACTCGTCAACATAGAGGTTGATAGCTGTATCAGTAACCATTGTGTTGATTACGTTAAATGTTATGTAGAAAATATCAGTTGCTTCTGATTTTGAAACGCCTGTGCCTGAAACCCAACCGAAAGAATATTCGCTGTTTGAGCCACGCTTGTAGCCGTTAACGGGTAAGCCGTTGAAGAAAGCGTTGATATTACCGTTTTCATCAGCAACACCGGCAACGCCTGCATCAGCTACCGCAAGAACATTGGGGTCAAACTGTAAATAGAGATTGACACCAACAAGATTATTAACTGCAGGAACATTTACAGCAACTGTGAAAGTTGTTTGAGTAATCACCTCTGAATCAACAGCTGCAACGTTATAACCGCCTTCATAAATTTTTGTAGAAGGGTCAGTTGTTGAAGCTGCACAACCCATCGGTGCTATACTAATGCAAATGAGTAATGCAGAAAGAAAAATCGCAAGTACTTTTTTCATTGATCTCTTCCTTTTCATGAAATTGAGGGAAAACCTCCGCCGCATAAGAGCCATAACAACAAGACATAGTTATAGCAACACTTATAGCCTAAAGAGATTATATTACAAACCCACTGTAAAGTCAATAGAAATTTTATTATTAAATGAATAATATTTTAATTTTTTTTTAGTTTCCGAAAACGTCAAAACCCTTTATTTACTTAGGGTTACGGGCTATTCCGTCATTTTCAACAAAATAACCCGCTTTTTTTCTACCTCAAAACAATTCACAAATATCTTCTATTGTTTTTAAGGTTTTAATATCCCCTTTAAAGTTCTTTACGTTTCCTAACAACCTTTCCACAATAGCTTGTCTTTCTTTTTTAGAAATATTATCCAAATCACACTCAATTACCGGTAACCCGAAAATACCTAAAGAGCAGTTATTTTTTAAATCAACAGGTATCATTTTCACTGTCTTTCCGTTTATTTTACGTTTTGTGAATTTACAGCTTGAATCACAAGCTGTGCAAATATAATCTTCATCTTCAAACGGCAACGGTGGGTTTTTCGGTGTAACTGTTTTTGAAACGAGAGCACCCGTCGGGCAAACGTTAACACAAGCACCGCATGATATACACTTACTTTCGTTTAAGGGTAAATCAAACGCACTTACGGGAAGTGTACCAAAGCCTCTGCCGAACAGACCGAGGTTTTCAGTTCCCGATATTTCTTTACAAGCTCTTACACACTGACCGCATAAAATACATTTATTATTATCTCGCACAATAAAAGGATGGCTTTTATCTTTCGGATACTGTCTTGTTTTGCCGTTTAACTTCATAGAAAGTGCATCGTAATCTCTCATAAGAGGTAATAATTCACAGCTATAAACAGCCGAGCAACCGCATTCAAGGCATCTGCTTGCCTCTTTTTGTGCCTCTTCTTTTGTCAAGGTGCTTGCAACCTCATTGAAATTATTTCTTCTTGAATTCGCATTCTCAAGCCTTATTTCACATCTGTCAATTAAGGGCATACCCTCAAGAACTGATGCGTCAAAATTAGTATTTACTGAATAGGCGGGTAACTCATCAGGTACTTCAATACCGTTTATATAACAATCTATTGAACGGGCAGCGTATTTACCCCCTGCTATCGCTCTTATCGCTATGTCGGGGCCTTTGTTGATAACGTCACCTGCGGCAAAAACGCCGTCAACTGAAGTCATGTAAGTTTTTTCATTAACAGAAATCGTTGATTTTTTAGTTAATTCAACGGAATCTATACAGCTTGAAGAAACCCTTTGACCGATAGCTGAAATAACCGTATCGCATTTAATAATATCGGTACTGCCCTCTATTGCAACGGGTTGTCTTCTTCCTGATTCGTCAGGCTCACCCAACTCCATATTCTGAATTTCAAGGCCTGTAGCCTTACCGTTTTCGCTTAATACTCTTATGGGGGCGGCAAGAAAACGGAAATTAACACCCTCTGCCTTTGCATCAAAAATCTCATCAGGCTCTGCAGGCATTTCCTTTTCAGTTCGTCTGTAAACGAGAGTAACGTTTTTAGCACCCAAACGAACAGCAGTTCTTACTGCATCAATTGCAGTATTACCGCCACCGACAACGCAAACGTTATCACCTAAATCAACCTTTTCTCCTTTTGCAACACGATAAAGAACGTCTATACCGCCCTCAACACCTTGAGCATCTTCACCCTCACATCTCAAGCCCGAGGCAGTCCACGCACCGATTGCAACAAACACCGCATCAAAGGATGATTTGAGTGCTTCTATTGTAAAATCACGTCCTAATTTTTTATTGTAGCTGATTTTAACTCCCATTTTTTCAATATTCTCAATCTCCTTATCGAGAATATCTTTAGGAAGTCTGTATGCAGGTATGCCGTATCTTAACATACCGCCACCGTTTTCTTCAGCTTCAAAAATCTCAACCTGATATCCTTCTATTGCAAGGAAATATGCACAAGAAAGACCTGCAGGTCCTGCACCTATAACTGCGATTTTTTTGCCGTTATTCGCTTTACATTCAGGAATATAATCAACATTTGCTTCTGCAGAAAATCTTTTTAACGCACAAATTGAAACTGCACCTTCAAGATGCTTTCTTCTGCATTTTTCTTCGCAGGGGTGAGGACAAACTCTGCCTATCGACATAGGTAACGGATTATCCTTTTTTATAAGCTCAAGTGCCTTTTCTTCTTCACCGTTAGCAATAAGTCCAACGTAGCCTTGAATATCCTGATGAGTAGGGCAAGCCATAAAGCAGGGTGCTTTACAATCGCCCATATGGTCTGACATTATAAGAGAAAGAGTTGCTTTTCTGCTTTTTTCAAGCTCAGGACTACTTGTTTTCACAATCATGCCCTCGCTTACTGTTGTAGAGCAAGCTCTCAAAGGCTTTCGGATACCCTCAACCTCAACAAGACAAAGACCGCAACCGCCATAGCTTTCAAGCTGTTTATTGTGACAAAGGTGAGGAAGATATATTCCGTTTTCAAGAATATTGTCAAGAAGTGTTTTTTCAGTATCGGCAATAATTTCTTTATTGTTAACCGTAATTTTAACCAGACTCATTTTACTCCCTCTCCTTTCCGCTTACTATTTCGATTGCGCCGAACTTACAACTGTCGAAGCACTGTGAACAACGCACACATTTATCGCTATCAATACTAAACGGTGATTTTACAACACCGCTGATAGCGTCAACGGGACATCTTTTACTACAAAGAGAGCAACCCTTACATTTATCTTCAATTATTCTGTATTCAATAAGAGCGGTGCATTTTTTTGCAGGGCAAGCCTTATCCTTTATATGAGCTTCGTATTCATCTCTGAAATATTTAACGGTAGTAAGCACGGGGTTGGGTGCAGAGTTACCAAGACCGCACAAAGCACCCGTTTTTATACTTTCACCTAATTGAACGATAGTGTCAATATCCTCTTCTTCGCCGTTACCGTCAACTATTCTCTGTAATATTTCAAGCATTCTTGTAGTACCGATACGGCAAGGCACGCATTTACCGCAGCTTTCCTTACTCGTAAAATCCATAAAGAACTTTGCCATATCAACCATACAAGTATTCTCATCCATTACTATCATACCGCCCGAGCCCATAATAGCACCCGTTTTTGCAATACTTTCGTAATCGATAACCGTATCAAGCATATTTTTAGGTATACAACCGCCTGATGGACCGCCCATCTGAACGGCTTTGATATCCGCACCGTCCTTGATACCGCCACAGATACCGAAAACTATATCGTTAATTGTAAGCCCCATAGGAACCTCAACAAGACCGCCTCTTGAAACTCTGCCGGCAAGGGCGAAGACCTTTGTACCCTTGCTACCCTCTGTACCCATTTCGGCAAAGGCTTCACCGCCGTTTTCAATAATCCAGGATACGTTTGCAAAGGTTTCAACGTTGTTAATATTTGTAGGCTTACCTCTGAAGCCCTTTTGAGCAGGGAACGGTGGCTTTGTAACAGGCATACCTCTGTTACCGCCTAACGAGGCAAGAAGTGCAGTTTCTTCACCGCAAACGAATGCACCCGCACCCATCATAATATAAAAATCAAAAGAGAAATTACTACCGAAAATATTTTCACCGAGAATTTTTCTTTCTCTCATTTCTTCAATTGCTTTATTTAGTCTTTTAACTGCAAGAGGGTATTCTGCTCTTACGTAGATAATACCTGTTTTTGCACCTACTGCAACACCTGAAATCATCATACCCTCAAGCACTCTGTGAGGGTCACCCTCAAGAACGGCTCTATCCATAAATGCACCGGGGTCACCCTCATCAGCATTACAAACTATATATTTTTCTTCACCCTGAGAGTTTTTAGCAGATTGCCATTTTATATAGGTTGGGAAGCCGGCACCGCCTCTGCCTCTCAAGCCTGATTTTTTAATCTCTTCAATAATACCCTCAGAGCCTAACTCAAGAGCCTTTTTCAAAGCAGAATAGCCACCGAAAGAGATATAGGAATCTATACTCTCAGGGTTTACCTTACCGCAACCCGAAAGCACAACTCTCTTCTGCCCGTTTAAAAATCTCATATCCTCATCAGATAATCTGTTTTCTAAAGGTAATTCACCTTTTTTAATTGCTTCAGCAAATTTTGAAGCACTTTCACCGTTTAATCTGCCGTAAAGTATGCTTTCGTTATCATCAGTTATAACCTCAACGATAGGCTCGGCAAAGCAAAGACCGTTACAGCCGACTTTTTCAACGAAGTATTCTGTACCTGAAAACGCAGATTCAAGACTCTTTAAGACAGAATCCGCACCTGAAGCAATTCCGCAAGAGCCGTAACCGAGAAGAAATCTCATTTTGACTCCTCCTCTCTGATTTTTTCGATTATTGAAGCAACCTTTTCCTGCGTAAGATTACCGTAAGCGGTATCGTTTATCATCATAGCGGGAGAAATACTGCAGCAACCAAGGCAGGCTACCTCTTCCCAAGAGAAAAGACCGTCTTCGGTAACGTCACCCTCTTCAATACCTAAAACACGTTTCACCGTATCGCCAATTCTTTGAGAGCCGTTAACGTGGCAGGCAGTACCCATACAAACCATTATTCTGTATTTGCCTACAGGCTTCAACCTGAAGCCTGCATAAAAGGATGCAACACCCATAATTCTGCTTGAGGGTATACCCGTTTTTTCAGTTAAATATTCAACGCTTTCACGGGAAATATAACCGTCAACCCCTTGAACATCCTGCAAAACTGCAATGAGGCTTTCCTCGGGATTATTGTATTTTTTTAATATTGTATCTATGTAGCCGAAATCTTTAGCCATCATAAAACATCTTCTTTCAACACTAATGAAAATTAAATTTACAATAAATTTTACATCAAACTTATGCTTCTTTCAATAGTAAATTACACTAAATAAGGGGATTTTTTACTGAAGTAAATTGTTACTGCTATTTACTTTTTTTATAAAACATTATAAAATAATAAAGAATCTTATATCAGTTAAAAGCTTAAGGTGATACTATGAAAGAATACGATTATTATTTATTTGACTTCGACGGTACTCTATGTGATACAACAGAGGGTATTTTTAACTCTATTATATATTCTCTCGATTGCTTCGGGATTAAAGAAACCGACTATAAAAAGCTTGAGTTTTTTGTTGGACCTCCCCTTTTCGAATCGTATAAGACAATTTACAACGTTTCCGACGAGGATGCACAGTGGCTCATAAACAAATACAGAGAGCGTTATAAAACTAAAGCCGCCGAAGAATCACGACTTTACGACGGTATAAAGGAGTTACTTAAAAGGCTTAAAGAAACCGGCAAAAAGGTTGCAATCGCATCATCAAAGCCCATAGTTTTCGTTGAAGAAATTTCCGCATACCACGGCATTGATAAATATTACGATTTTATATCAGCAGAGGATTTTAAGAGCAACCATTCAAGCAAGGAAGACCTTATAAATAAGTGCCTCGCATTTTTCGGAAATCCCGACAAAGAAAGCGTAATTATGGTGGGCGACCGTTTTTACGATATTGACGGTGCGAAGGCAGTAGGTGTTGACAGTGCCGGTGCAGTTTACGGCTTCGGTACTGAAGAAGAGTTAGTAAATGCCGGGGCAACTTATATTCTTAATTCACCCGAAGATTTATTTTAACAAGCAAAACCACTCGTTCAAAGTGAACGAGTGGTTATTTTTGTATAGTAAAACCACGCGTTAGACGCGTGGTTCAGTTAAATTATATAGATGAAACAAGAATAAAAAGAAAACTCCTTCGTGATATAATAGAGTTGCGGTCTGCCAACTGCAACCAAAAAGTACGAAGGAGTGTGCATTCAAAATGGGATTGAATGACATAAACAGTTTATCACATACAAAGTGGAATTGCAAATATCATATAGTGTTTGCACCAAAGTATAGGCGAAAAGTGTTTTACAGTCAAAAGAAAAGAGAGATAGGTAAAATTTTGAGACAACTTTGCGAATGGAAAGGTGTCAAAATATTAGAGGCAGAAGTATGTCCCGATCATATACATATGTTGGTTGAGATACCACCGAAAATGGCTGTATCAAGCTTTATGGGTTACCTCAAAGGAAAGAGTAGTACAATGCTGTATGAGCAATTCGGCGAATTGAAATACAAATACCGAAATAGAGAATTTTGGTGTAAAGGGTACTATGTAGATACAGTAGGGAAGAATGAAAGCCGAATTGCAGAGTATATACAGAACCAACTGAAAGAAGATCAAATGGGTGACCAGTTGACAATGAGTGGATACGGCCCGTTTACGGGTAGCAAGTAACAATCTTACGCAACTGGCAGACCGTACTTATGCGTTTACGCATACGCGAAGAACATAGGGCTATGCCCGCATATGAAAAACCACCCGCTTGGCGGGTGGATGTTTATTTATTAATGACAAACCTTGCAGGGCACGTAACCCCAGCCTTCAAGCTCATCCGTAGTACCGTTATATTCTTGTCTGTTTTGCGGTGAAATTTCGTTTGCATATCGGCAAGAGGGAGTGTGGTATTTTTTACTGTTTGTATTAAGCACGAAATCTCTCGTTGTTACTACAATACTTGGTGCTTGGGTCGGTTGAGAAGTGGTCTGTTCAGTTGTAGCCTGAAGGGTTGTTTCAGTCTTATTTGTAGTTTCGGGAGCTTTGGTGGTTCCGGTTGCTAAAGAGCTTTTACCCGTCAAATAATCTATTTCAACGCCCGGCTGAACGTTATAGCAATAAACGTTAAAGCAAATACCGTCACCCTCATCCTCAACTGAATACGCTTCAATCTGAACACCTCTTGCTACAAGCTCATTACCCTTAAAAACAGGCGTTACGCGATACATTACGTGGTTATTTGTTTCCTTTATGTAATCGGCAACCATATTTTCAAAGGGAAGCATTCCTTGAACGTTCATATAACGCGTACCCGTTATAAGATTTCTTGTATTTGCATTTTCCCCGGACAGCTGAAAGCCTATAAGATGGCAACGGTTATAAAGATATTTACCGTCAACGAAATCATATTTTACAGTCTGCCATCCGCTTGGCTTAACCTGACCTATGTTTCCTCTATCCTCGGTAGGCATAATATCTCTTCCCAGACAAGCAATAACTACAGAGCATCTGCCAAGACCGTCAAGAGAGCTATAGCTTTCATAAGATTTTGTTGTTATTTCGTTTGCAGAAAACGACGGAGTATTACCGTTTATCGCAACGTAAGGACTACCTGAAAAATCAGGGATATTATCAAGACTGACACTTCCCCCGCCGTTTCCTACAGGCTTATACGATTCGGTAGTTTTTCCGGCAACATTTTCGGTTTGCTTTTCCGTATTATTCCCTATACCGTTGTTTTGGTTATTATTAACCACATCTGAAACGTCATTTTCTGAAACAGATTCAACAACGGCATTTCCGGTCGTTGTAGGCGTATCGGTATCTTCGGAGCCGCTACCCGCAATACCTGCTACAGCTAAAACAAGTACGGCTATAATTACACCTAAAAGTTTTTTATTCTTCAAAAGCTTTTCCATTTAATCAACCCTTCGTGAAAATCTGCTTCGTTATTTTTTCGTGAGAGTTCCCCATAAGCTCTGTTTCTTCAATTAAGGTTAATTGTGAAAAATCAACGTCACAATAGAAGTCGCAGGGGTAAACCCTATTCCAATTATACACGGTTATTTTGTCGATTTTTGTAAAATATTGTTGCAAAGAAAGATTTTCTGCAAAAACATTTACGTAACCCTCATTCTCAAAAGGGGTATCATCAACGGTTATCTTTTCGCAATAATCAGTAAAAAGCTTTTCTGAAAACGAGGTTATAGTTAATTTTTCACCATTCAAGCCGTTAAAAATATCATCTAAAACTGCTTTATCCCTGCTTTGACGTCTGTTATTGAAAAGCAAGCCCTTATTATCATCGAGGCATAAAATAACGTTCATAATAAGCCACCCTTACAAGTTGATTTTGTTAAGTAAATCGGGGAAAATTTCAAGGCTTCTTTTTAAAATACCGTTCATTGCTGCAATAGCTACACCGTAATTTACAATAGGAGTTTTTGATTCTCTGCAAAAATCCATACGGCTTTTCATTTCTTTTTCGTTAAGCATACAACCGCCACAATGAACAACCAATGAAATGCCATCCAAATCCCTCGGAAATTCGCCGCCCGAGGTAAAGCAGAATTCAGGCTCTGCATTCGAATAAGCTCTTATCCAACCGGGGATTTTTACAGTACCTATATCGTTACATTGGCGGTGGTGAGTACAGCCCTCGCTTATGAGGATTTTATCACCGTCTTTTATTTCTTTTAATGCAACCGCACCGTTTACGAGAGTTTCAAGGTCACCCTTGTAACGAGCCATTAAAATTGAAAACGAGGTTAAGGGTATATCATCGGGCAACGCCTTTGAAACGAAGCCGAAAACCTGAGAGTCGGTTATTACAAGCTTCGGTTTATTTTTAAGTGCATTTACCGTGCTTTGAAGCTCTGCAGGTTGGCATACTATTGCGGTGCAATTACTGTCAAGAAGCTCTCTTAAGGTCATCTGCTGAGGAAGAATTATTCTTCCTTTAGGTGCAGATTCGTCAATAGGGGTCACGAGAATTACAACGTCACCCTTTTCAACTAAATCGGATACGATAACTCTCTTTTCTGCTTCTACCTTTGCAAAAGAACCTATTTTTTCTTTTAATTCAAAGATATTTATATTTTCCGTTGCACTAACGTAAATTTCGTTAGACTTTAATTCTTTAAAGCTATCTATTAAATCGCACTTGTTATAAGCAATTATATAAGGTGTATTTTTCTTTTTGAAAAGCTCTGTTAAAAGCTCATCTTCTTTTTGAATACCTTTTTTTGCATCCACAACTAAAACCGCAACGTCGGTTTCAGCTAAAATTTTATAGGCTTTATCTACCCTTTTTTCACCCAATTCGCCCTCATCATCAATACCCGGGGTATCAATAATAACAACAGGTCCTAAGGGTAAAATTTCCATAGACTTTCTTACGGGGTCGGTAGTAGTGCCTTTATAATCAGACACTACCGAAAGACTTTGACCCGTTACGGCATTTACAACGCTTGATTTACCTGCGTTTCTCATACCGAAAAAGCCTATATGAACTCGTTCACCTGAAGAAACTGAATTTAAACTCATAAAATTTCTCCTTACCAATCAGAAACGGAAATCTCTGCGGTTTGAATTTTTAATATCAGCAATATTGTTTTCGGCTATTTCTCTTACCTTTTCTTTAGGAATCTTTTTAAGCTCTTCTTCTATAAGCTTGTAGCCGATTTTCTTTGTTTCATCACTTGCGTAGTCCTCAAGATACTCTGTAAGAGTCATTAAGGCGTTGGGATGGCAACAGTTTAAGATCTGACCGCTTTTACAAAGGCTCATAAATCTGTCACCCGTTCTGCCCTCTCTGTAGCAAGCAGTACAGAATGATGGAATATGACCGTTTTCCATAAGCCATCTTACAACCTCGTCAAGAGTTCTTTGGTCGGAAACGTCAAACTGCTCCGAATCGTGAGGTCTTTCCTCCTCGGTGTAACCGCCCACAGATGTACGTGAAGCCCCGCTTATCTGGGAAATACCCATATTAAGAACCTCGCCTCTTACCTTTTCGCTTTCGCGGGTTGAAATAATCATACCCGTATAAGGAACGGCAATTCTGATACAAGCTATAATCTTTTTGAACATTTCGTCGCTTAAGCCGTTATCGAAAACATCGGGGTCAATATCATCCGCTTTTTTAACTCTCGGTACACTTATCGTATGAGGGCCTACACCGTGAACTGCTTCAAGATGCTCAGCATGCATAAGAAGACCTACGAATTCATACATATACATTTCAAGGCCGAAAAGCACGCCTAAGCCAACGTCGTCGATACCGCCCTCCATAGCTCTGTCCATAGCCTCGGTATGATAATCATAATCGTGCTTGGGTCCTGTGGGATGAAGCTCAAGATAGCTTTTTTTATGGTAGGTTTCCTGAAAAAGAATATATGTACCTATTCCCGCTTCCTTTAATTTACGGTAATTTTCTACGGTTGTTGCGGCAATATTAACGTTAACTCGTCTTATAGCCCCGTTTTTGTGGTTTACGCTGTAAATTGTTTTGATACATTCGAGAATATACTCGATAGGATTGTTTTTGGGGTCTTCACCTGCTTCAATAGCAAGTCTTTTATGACCCATATCCTGAAGAGCGATAACCTCGTTTTTAACCTCTTCCTGAGTTAATTTTTTACGGGCAATATGTTTATTTTTCAAATGATAAGGGCAATAAACGCAACCGTTCACACAGTAGTTTGAAAGATAAAGAGGAGCAAACATAACGATTCTGTTGCCGTAAAACTTTTGCTTTATATCGTTTGCAAGCTTAAACATTTCCTCGATTTTTTCAGGGATATCGCAAGCTAAAAGCACAGCCGCCTCTCTATGAGTAAGACCCTGACACTGATAGCCGTCACCCACCTTTTTAGGACTTGCTTTTTCTAAAATACTGTCAATAAGAGGAATATTATTTTTGTTTTCCTCCGCGTATTTTATGGTTTCAAGGATTTCACCGTCATTGATGAATTCCTCTGCTTTTAATGATTTTGGATTATAAATTGCCATAAATATTTTCCTTTCTTTCAGTCAGAATTTTCTTTCTGTCAGATTTTTTATTTTTTTACGTCACCCTTATCGGTGACAATTTCAAAGCCTATATTTTTAAATCTTTCTTCCAATTCCTTTTTATTGGAAGCATTTTCAAGACCTGTGCTTAATTTATTATCATAAAGACTGTATTTTTCTCTCGCATCTGTTGGCGACAAATTGGGCATAACAACGTTTGCACCTGAAAGAATCCCCTCTTCTCTTCCGTTTTCTGAAATTGTACCTAAAGCGGTAGTTGCAGGAAGAAGCACGGGCGGATGTATTAACCTGATAATTGAAAGTAAAAAGCAAGTAAACTCAACCGAGCCTGCTTTTTCATTTTTAAAAACTGTATCCTTATGAGGAATGAACGGACCTATACCGCACATATCGGGCTTAAAGCCCTCAATAAACTTCAAATCCTCTGCAATATGCTTTGTGGTCTGGAAAGGAGCACCTACCATAAAACCGCAACCCACCTGATAACCGATTTCTTTTAAATCGTAAAGGCATTTTATTCTGTTGCGGTATGACATATTTTCGGGGTGAAGCTTTTTATATAGCTCTTCGCTTGCAGCCTCGTGACGAAGAAGATATCTGTCGGCACCTGCAGAAAAAAGCTTTTTATAGCTTTCATAGCTTCTTTCACCTAAAGAAAGAGTTACCGCACAGTCGGGATATTTAGCTTTTATTTTCTTTAACAAGCTACAAAGAAAGCTGTCGGTATAAAAGCCATCCTCACCGCCTTGCAAAACGAAGGTACGAAAGCCTAATTCATATCCGTTTTCGCAACAGGAAAGAATATTTTTTTCTGAAAGACGGTATCTTTCACAATTAACGTTGCCGCCACGAATACCGCAATAAAGGCAATCGTTTTTACAAACGTTACTTATTTCAATAAGACCTCTTATAAATATCTTATTGCCGTAATATTCACGCCTTACTTTATCCGCCTTTTTACGAAGATATAAAGCAATTTCAGAGCTTCTGTTATCTAAAAGATACTGATACTCTTCTAAAGTAAGGCTATGGAATTTATAAAGCTTATCAACAAGCTGAATACTTTTATTCATCGGAAATCACGTTAGAGAAAACAGTTTTTGCACTTATACCGTTAATATTGCCTATCTTACCGCTTAAGGTTGAAATAACGTCTTGAGGGGCATCAACAGCAACGCTTATAATGCTTATACCTCTTTGACGGTAGGGAATACCCATTCTGCCGATGATATACTCACCGTAGGTATGAAGAAGAGAATTAAGCTGCTCCGTTGAATCGTTATTTTCTACAATTATACTGATAACCGCTACTCTTGAAGCCATAAAAACCTCCCGTTACAATTTAAAATAGACTAAAAAACATAAAAAGCCGCACTTCGAGAAAGTACGGCAATAAAACAATAATATAAGCCATACCTTTCCCTCAGGATAACCTTTATGTCAGGTACAATTACATTATATAACATTTCATTGAAATAATCAATGTATAAAACGGCTTTCAAATAAAAAAATAATTATAAATCTTTTTAAAGGTGTGATTATTACGGATAACGAAAGATACAAACAATTAGTTCATAGCACGACAAAAAAATCACCTATTGTAAAGGATTGTATTAAAGCCTTTTTATTCGGTGGCGGAATTTGTTGCTTCGGTCAGGCTTTAAAAACACTTTACGGCTTAACAAGCCTTAACGAAAAGGAAATACGCCTTGCAGTTTCAGTAACGCTTATAGTTATAACCGCAATTTTAACGGGCTCAGGCGTTTTTGATAAAATCGCTAAGCACGCTGGAGCAGGCACAGCCGTACCGATTACGGGCTTTGCAAACGCAGTAGTTTCCCCCGCTATTGAATTTAAAGCAGAAGGCTTCATTCTCGGTATGGCGGCAAAGATGTTCGTAATCGCAGGACCGGTTATTGTCTACGGCACGGTAGCGAGTGTGATTTATGGGGTTATTTATTGGGTGACGACGTTGCTATAACGAAAAAGGCTTGACCGTTTTGGTCAAGCCTTAATTTTAATCTTCCTTATTCTCAACCTATTAAGCGTGCAGCCGTCTTCTTCACCGCCTGCGCAGTAGGCTAAAAGAATTGTTCCGTCGTCAGTTTCGTGAATTGCAACGTAGCAAAACCCTCTTTTATCATCGGTTTCTATTGCAACGGGCTCTGAAAAGGTTTTTCCGTCGTCAAGGCTTTGAGCCATAACAAGCGGTGTCCTCGCACCCGTCCACACTCCGTTAACCTCTTCAGCTCTACCGTTATATATGGGTATAGGATTCCAAAAAGCAACAATTTTACCGTTTTTCAACCGCTTTACCGACAAGGGTGATTCTGCACTTGTAAAGCGTGAGGGTACGGGGTTACTCCAGGTTTTACCCTTATCACTTGAATATGACTCATATTGCCTGCCCGAATCATTTCTCATAAAGCAACGAATTCTTCCGTCTTTAAGTTGTAAAAGTGCAGGCTCCTGCACGCCTGTTGTGCAACCCTCTGAGTAAGGAATAGTTGTTCCCTCGGATAATTTATACCAGCTTTTGCCGTCATCGTCTGAGGCGAATATATAAAGCACTCCGGGCTCAATTCCCTCAACGGATTTTCTGCCCTTTTCATCTGTTTCGCAAATTGTACCGTGCTTTGCCGCAGGGATAAGAATTCTGCCCTCGGGTGTTCTTATAATTCTATCGTTGTTAACAACAAAGTAGCCTTCATTTTCTGTGCAAAGCATAGGCTCGCTCCAGGTTTTGCCCTCGTCAGCTGAACGCATAAAAAAGCTACGGCAATTTACAACCTCAGTTTTTGCAAGAAAAAACATTCCTACATCATCGTTTGCCATTCTCAAAAATGACACCGACATTAAAGTATCAGCATTTAATAAATGCCTTGGAATTAATTCAAAGGGCTCACCGAAGCTTTCGCCATTATCGGTTGAAATTGAGGCGTAAATATCGGCTGAAGAACCGTCCTCACACCCATCTCCGCCGTAACGGGAATACGCAAAAAGAATATCGCCGTTTTTTAAAGTGATAAAAGCACCCTCGCTGTTACGGTTATTATCACCGTCGGGGGTGAAATCACGAATAATTTTGTTTATCAAAAATTCACCGCCTATTAAAAACAATTCGTTTGTTCCCTTGTTTTTATCAAAAAGCAGCCCCTGTTAGAAAGGCTGCTTGAATTTTATATGTTATTAACGTGAACGTCAATCTGCTTATAGGGAACCGTGATATCGTTTTTGTCAAATGCTTCTTTAACGTTTTCAATAATATCGAAATTAACGTCCCAATAATCAGCAGTTTTGCACCATACTCTTACGGTATAGTCAACAGAGCTTTCAGAACATTCTGAAAGCCTTACAAAGGGTGCAGGGTCTTTAAGTACAAGAGGATGCTGATTTATAACGTCACCTATTACAGCTTTAACCTTTTTACTGTCAGTACCGTAAGCGGTAGAAAATTTAAAATCAACTCGACGAACCTTTTCAGCAGTATAGTTTTTAATAACAGAGTTTGTAAGGTTACCGTTAGGTAATGTAATCCTCTTATTATCAACTGTGTTAATAACTGTATAAACTACTGAAATCTCGCTTACAGTACCCTCTTCGCCCGAAGCTTCAATATAATCACCGATTTTAAAGGGTTTGAAGAATAAAATCATCAATCCGCCTGCAAAGTTACTTAACGAGCCTTGTAAAGCAAGACCGATTGCAACACCGCAGGAAGCAAGTATTGTGATAAACGAGGTTGCGGGTACACCTAAAACCATTGCGACCGTAATTACTAAAACAAGATAAAGCAAAATTCTGCTGAAGCTTACTAAAAAAGAACGCAAGCCTGCATCAAGCTTATTGAGCTTTTCAGTTGTGGTTATCCACTTTGAAAGCTTCTTGATAAGAATACAGCCGACTGCAAAAATCACGATAGCACCTAAAAGCTTTGTACCCCAGGTTGTAAGAAATTCAATAAGAAAAGCTTTTACGGTGCTTAAGGTTAATTCATCAAAATTCATTTAAAACACTCCTTTTTTTTAATAATAACAAACAGACCTTACAAAAGCAACAAAAACTTGTTTCAAATGGTGAATATTCCTCTTTTTTTCAGTAAAAATATTTTTATCGGAGGTAATTTTATGCCTGAAAGAATCGGAAATAAAACAATTATTTTAACTTCATCACCGTCAATTATCGGCTACGGTGCGGTTGTAGGTAAAAAAGAAGCCGAAGGGCCCTTAGGCAATTATTTTGATAAGGCTTATTACGATGAGTTTTTTGGTGAAAAGACCTTTGAAAAAGCCGAAACAAAATGCCAGATGGAAGCCATAAGGACTGCGGTAAAAAAAGCAGGGTTAAATAAAACCGATATTCATTGTGCCTTTGCAGGAGACCTTCTTAATCAATGCATCGGCTCATCCTTCGGTATGAGGGAATTAGGCTTTTCCTTTGCGGGACTTTACGGTGCTTGTTCAACTATGGCTTTATCGCTTTTAATGGCTGGGGTGTTTGTAGATTCGGGTGCGGCTGAAAATGCGGTAGCCGCCGCTTCATCTCACTTTTGTTCTGCAGAAAGGCAATACAGAATGCCTCTTGAATATGGCGGTCAACGCTCCCCTGCATGTCAATGGACTGTTACGGGTGCAGGCTCTGCGGTAGTTTCTCTTCACAAAGAAAACAACCCGAAAATAGAAAAAGCAATTATCGGTGCGGTAAGGGATTTAGGTATAACCGATACAAATAATATGGGTGCTGCAATGGCACCTGCCGCCGCACAGACTATTGCCGATTTTTTGAGCGACACAAACACGTCACCCAAGGATTACGATATGATTTTAACGGGTGACTTAGGCTATACAGGCTCGGATTTACTTCTGCAGCTTATGAAGGAAGAATTCAAGACCGATATCAGCAAGGTGCATTACGATTGCGGTATTATGATTTACAACCGAGAAAAGCAAGACGTCCATTCGGGCGGGTCGGGGTGTGGCTGCAGTGCATCCGTTGTATGCTCATATATTTTAGATAAATTAAAAGCAAAAGAGTTAAACAAGGTCTTGTTTGTAGGAACAGGGGCTCTACTCTCGCCCACATCATCATTGCAAAAAGAATCTATACCGGGAATTGCTCACGGTGTACTTTTATCATCTTAAGGATTATCAAATTAAAAGGGGTGTGAATATGGATTACTGCTTAAAAGCAATGGAAAGCCTTTCCGGAGTTGCTAAAACTTATATTAAGGTTTCCTATTTAAAAACGGCTTTGACAGTTTTTTTAGTAGGCTATACGGCTGTAAAAGCAATTAAAGTTTTCGCGAAATAAATAACAAAAATTATAAAAACGGATACGTTTTCAGGTTAGTGAAAGCGTATCCGTTAATTAATTATTTATTCATCCGAAAGCCTTATCATAAGCTCTGCAAAAAGGCTGTTTGCCCAAGCAAACCAAGGTCTTGTAAAGTCTGTATCGTCATTTTTATTAAATGATTCGTGCATAAGGAAGGTGCCTGCGTGGGTTGTTGTAAGCATATTAATACATTCCTCAATTTCGGCTTCATCAAGTGACGTGAGAGCCTGCATAGTAAGAGCGATATGCCAGATTTTATCAAGCCCCGTATGAGGACTGCCTACGCCCTTTGCAACGCTACCCTCAAAATACCATGGGTTAGACTGTGAAAGAATGAATTTCCTTGTATTAAGATAAATTTCATCATCCTTTTCAGCGTAGCCTAAGTACGGTGCAGACAAAAGACTTGGTGAATTGGCATCATCCATAAGCCTAACGTCGCCTTTTCCGTCAACCTCGTATGCATATATTTTTCCGAATTTTTCGTGTTCGTATACACCGTGGGTTTTAATACCCTCGTCAATATCAAAAGCAAGTGAACGGCATTCGCTTTCAAGGCGAGTATCCTCATACCCTGCGTTTAAAAGCTCCGCCGCTTTTTTGAGAGCACAAACCGCCATCATATTTGAGGGCACAAGATAACCGTAAACGCATCTGTCATCAGAGGGGCGGAAACCCGACCAGGTCATACCCGTAAAGGCAACCTCGTTACCCTTTCCGCCATTGGGAAGAGTATCTGTTTCGGGGCAATCGGTACGGTTAAAAAAGTAGCGTGACTCCTGAAAATGATTTTGCTCAAGCTTAAAGACTGCAATAATCACTTCAAGCATATCGTGAAATTCTTCAGTAAAAATTGAAGCATCAAGAGTCTGCATATAATATTGATAAGCTAAATAAATTGAAGCGCAAAGAGAGTCAACCTCGTATTTTCTTTCCCAAATCAAATCGTGGTAAAAATCGGTTTCGTCCTTATGGCTTTTTGAATTTGGCACTGCGTTAAAAGCATTAGCATAGGGGTCAATATTTATATAATAAGCGTGCTTTGCAATAACGCTTCTTATGATTTCCTTTAAATCCTCGTCTTCGTTAGCGTATCTTATATAATGAGAAAGCTGAGATGCGCTATCCCTTAACCACATTGCAGGGATATCACCCGTAATAACGAAATAACCGCCGTCGTCAAGCTTTGCAACGGTAGTTTCAATAGTGTTGAGAAAACAGTTTTTGAAAAACGGTGCAAGCTCCGGATATTTCACCTTTAACTTTTCAGTTATTTCATCAGCTTTTTTAAGTAAAATCTTTGGAGTTTCCATATAATTTCTCCCTCATTTTAAAAAATACTTAAAGCATATTATATGATTTTAAAAGTATAGCACTAAAAAAACAACAAAACAATGGTAATATTGCAAGGTTTTTGCTCTGTTATTTTGTAAAACCTACCGAATTTTTAATTTTTTCAATTTTTTTGCAAATTGTTAATGATTTCACAAGCAATATGGTGTATAATGGTTTCAATATCGAACTTAAGTTCGAAACAGGAGGTAAATTTATTATGGCAAACCGTATAGTATTAAACACAGTTTCTTATCACGGCAAAGGTGCTATTGAAAATATCGCACCCGAGCTTCAGGGCAGAGGCTTCAAAAAAGCTTTTATTTGTTCAGACCCCGACCTTATCAAATTCGGCGTTACTGCAAAGGTAACTGACCTTCTTGATAAGGCAGGCTTCCCCTACGTAATCTTCAGCGAAATCAAGGCTAACCCCACTATTGAAAACGTTCTTGCAGGCGTTGAGGCATTCAAAGCAAGCGGTGCTGACAGTATAGTTGCTATCGGCGGTGGCTCTGCAATGGATACCGCAAAGGCTATCGGTATTATTATCGAAAACCCCGAATTCGCAGACGTAAGAAGCCTTGAGGGCGTTGCTCCTACAAAGAATCACGCTGTTTTCACTATCGCAGTTCCCACAACTGCAGGTACAGCTGCTGAGGTTACAATTAACTACGTTATTACTGACGTTGAAAAGAAACGTAAATTCGTTTGCGTTGACGTTCACGATATCCCCGAGGTTGCAGTTGTTGACCCCGATATGATGTCAACAATGCCTAAAGGTCTTACAGCAGCAACAGGTATGGATGCTCTTACTCACGCTATCGAAGGCTACATCACTAAAGGTGCTTGGGAAATGACAGATATGTTCCACCTTAAAGCAATTGAGCTTATCGCAAAGCATCTTCCCGGTGCTTGCGAAAACACTCCCGAAGGCAGAGAAGGTATGGCTCTTGCACAGTACGTTGCAGGTCAGGGCTTCTCAAACGTAGGTCTTGGTATCGTTCACAGTATGGCTCACGGCCTCGGTGCTCTTTACGATACACCTCACGGCGTTGCTAACGCAATTCTTCTTCCCTCAATTATGGAATACAATGCAGAATGCACAGGCGACAAATACCGTGATATCGCAAAGGCTATGGGCGTTGCAGGTACAGACGCTATGACAATCGAAGAAGCAAGAAAAGCAGCAGTTAAAGCAGTTGCAGACCTTGCTGAAAAGGTTGGTATTCCGAAAGACCTTAAAGGAATTCTTAAGGAAGAAGACGTTCAGTTCCTTTCTGAAAGCGCATTCGCAGATGCTTGCCGTCCCGGTAACCCCAAGGACACAAGCGTTGAAGAAATCGCAGAACTCTACAGAGCACTTCTTTGATATAAGCATAAGATAAGTACAACCTCGAAGAGTTTAAGCTCTTCGAGGTTGATTTTTATTGTAAGTTTACACGGAACACCCAAAGGGATGTTCCTTACAGTTGTTACCTCTTTCCGTAAGGAATGTGGCTCTGCCCATTCCGCTATGGGTGTGATTCGTTTACCGTCACAATTTATTGTATGGGTAAGCTTATTTACGCGGAACACCCAAAGGGATGTTCCTTACAGTTGTTCTATCTTAGTTTTTTGTGATGGTTAGTTTCTAACATTTGAATCTGACGATTCAACGACGTTCGAGGACTCACGTCGGGTACCACCCACCGTTCCGAATCAATAACAAAAAAGGATAGTATATTCACACGAAATATACTATCCTCGTATTTTTATTATATTGAAGAACGGTCCCCCCTCCTTTTTGCAAGCAAAAAAGAGGGATAGGCTTCGCAGATTTTAGATTTTTTTATTAACTTATTGCGAAGCATCTGGCATCTGGTATCTGGCATCTCTTACAATTGCCAACGCAGTTCCGAAATTTGCCACTTGCCATTTGCCACTTGCCATTTTCCATTTGCCACTTTGCAAAGCCTCCGGCATCTCTAAATCTGCAACGCCATATTTACTGCAGTTTGAAAATCTGAAACATCTATTACTTCATTGCAATTTATGTCACCTGCAAGAAAATACGAGTCATTCAAAGCCTTATGCCCGTTTGATGCTCTTTCTATTTCAGTTAAATCAATAACGTTAACTGTACTGTCACCGTTTATATCCCCCTGAACAATAAGAGTATAAACTTCCGATATATCAGAATTTTCGTAAACAATAAACATTGAACCGGTACCGTAAAGCTTAGTTGATAAATTCGCACAAGATGCAATACTGTCTACCGTAACAGTGCTTTGAGTTCCGATTATGCTTGAAAAATCATTTTGTGTAAATTGAGTGGTGTAAATGAGTTTGTTGTCAAAATCAATTTCAGTTTTGTCTTTTGCATACATATAGTAGAAACGATTTTGACACAAAGTGCTGTTAACTGTAAATGAACTTACAACTTCGCCTTCATTATTTATATCTGTGCTTGTCATTTGACAATAGTAATATGCAAATTTATCACTATCACCTGGATTATACTCATTAGTAGTTGCACCCTCAATAGCAATATCATCATAGCTTGATTTATTGTCATAAGAGCCGTACCATTGATAAGTTCGGTTAAAGCCTCGTGCATCAAAGTATAACGGCTTATATGAATATTTATCCCAAACTGGTTCTATATCTTCTGCGATAGATGTTTCAGCGTTAAGAGCGACGAATTCAACACCATTACTGTTCGCCCATTCCTCCGCATAGGTTCCAGGCGATGCATGCACAACGTAATTTCTTTCATCTTCGTCAAAATATGGTTCTGCATCTACACATCTTCTCAATGTAGCCGGGAAATTAAGCTCTACTGTTATTGGCAAATATATTTCTGAAGCATAGTCAGCCGTAGGCCAAGGAAGTTCATAAATATATTCAACGCTTGATAAATCCATTCTGCGAATATTACTACGACAGAATGCTCCGCAAAGCTGATCCTTGAGCCAACCTATCACTCTTGCCTTCTCAAGATTAATGTGAGTTAATTGAACTGTAGTGAAAAATGTATTCAAAAGACCCTCTTCGGCTAAATCAAATTCCCAGTCCGGATATTCAATAGAATCCACATCAATATCAAGAAGTGGTGCATATAGATATTGCAGTTGTTTGCACATTGAAAAAGCTTCATCTAACATTTTTGTGCAGTTTGGTAAATAAAGCTCTCTTAAGAATTGTGCTAAATAGAATGCTCTTGTTAACAATGTTGTAACTTTAGGGAAATGTGCACCAACAAGATTGGTTAAATAAAATACTTCGTTACCTATTTGTTCACAATTGGGGAAATCTACTTCTCTTAGGGAAGTACATTCATAAAATGCTTTTGAACCAAGTATTTTGATGTTTTCACCACTGATTACGGATATTGTTTTGTTACCATAGACACAGCTGTTGTGACTTGGTCCTCCCCAAAGTGACATATCACCCAAGAATGTCATAGTATCCGGCAAAATCAGACCCCATAGGGAAGACTCAGCAAACACACCTTCAGCAATATCGGTAACGGTTATTCCGTTAACTGTTTCGGGAACCTTTAAGTAAAGTGTATCTCCCGTGTAGCTTGTAATTGTGCCGTCATCTGTGATGGTGAACATATCATCGGTGCCTATTTGTGCGGCGTGTATAAGTTCTCTCGAATAATCGCTTCTTACACCATCCTTATATGCTACCGCAACTATTTCGAAAGCATCGCCCACAAACGAGATGGGTTTGGTGTATAGTGTACCGTTTGTTGGAGACGGATAGGTCTGGTCCATTGTGTAATATATTTCATAGCCCTCTTCAGCAAACAATTCAACAGTAACAGGACCCTCATATACTCCGGCATCTAAACTGATTTCTACAGGTTTAAGCTTTTCAAAGTTAAATAAAGCCAAACAGTCAATCACGCCTGTTTCAAAGCAATATTTAATATACGGTTCGGATATTTCTGTTGACGAGGCCTTTATCATACGCATTTTTTCTTCGGTTGACAAGTCAGGATACACACAAGTTAAAGTTGTAAATACACCTGCCATATATGGTGAAGCTGCAGATGTTCCGGAGAACAAGCTATATGAGCCATCTTTATCGGCAGATACAACATCTAAACCCGGGGCAACAATATCAACACCACTTCCATAATTTGTAAAGTTTGCAGGTAAATTCTGCTTTGTGCTTGCACCAACAGAACAAGTATCTTCAGATGTGTTCATATAACTGGCATCACGAATCTCTATATTTGCTGATGCATTTCCGGCACCACAAATAATAAAAACATTGTTATCTTTAGCGTACTGTAATATTGCAAAGTGGAGTTCAAATCCTCTAACTGAAAAACTTAAACTTGCATTTAAAATTTTTATGCCATCATCTATTGCTTTTAAGAATCCGACATATACAGTTGATAATGTAGCTTTTCCTTCTGAAGTTAATGTTCTGTAGTTAGCAATTTTAACATTTGCTGGTGTGGTTTTTATGATACAACTTGTTACTGCTGTACCATGTCCGTTTGTATCAGCTTCATCATCAGGATCATCTTCACCCGAACTGTTGAAATAGGTTCTTATTAATCTGCCTTCAAACAATTCGTGATTATAATTTACACCGCTATCTATAACACCCACAACTATTTCAGGAAATTGTTTATCGTTGTAGTATTCAAGAACCTTATCCATTCCTGTGGCATTAAGCGACCAACAGTTATAAAAGTCTTCCTGTATGTATGTTGTTTCATCTGAAGTTGCACTTGTTGTTTCAACTGAATCAACACTTATTACAGCATCAATATCGACAGAAATAACGGCAGAATCCTTCAACAAGTTTTCGTAAGCGGTTTTGGTATCAGATTCAGTTTCATATTGAAGAATATGGAAATTTTCAAAACCACTTACTGTTTCAGCCGCATTATAGTTATTAAAATCAACATTACTTTGAACAATTAAACGACAGGTTTGAAAATCCAACTTGGGTACATCATCGGTTTCATTTTCAGAAACCGATGATTCGGAAAAATATAAGGGCGCATCTTCTGAAAAGTTTTCAGAAGAAATGTTTTCGGAGGTAACCTCGAAATCTTTATCTGCATCATATTTTTTGGTGAGTTCATTTATTCCGTTTATGAAGTCACTAATATCAGAACTTTCTTTTATTTTTGAAGTTGCTGATACAGGAATGCAAAGAATTGATGCGAGTAATGAAACACATAAAATAAAACTTATTATTTTCTTCATTTTTTACTCCCTCTTTCTTGGTTATAAATATCCAAAATTATAGTACTTATCTTTTACACTCATTTTCAATCTATTTGCCTAACTATCGAAAAATCTTGCCTAAATATCGAATTTTCATTATAAGCTCCGTAAAAAAAATGCGGCTACCGAAGTAACCGCCAAAAAAGCAAACTCCGATAGTCGCCAAACCAATTCAATATAAAGGGCAATAGTGCAATCATATTGATGGAATCTGCATTTTTATCAAATTCACTATATGATTACACAATCAGGGTAAAAAATTCCTGATAAAAACAGAAATTGCCCCTCATTTTTATATTCAATTGGTTTGGCAACTATAGTTTACCATATTTTTTGGAAATATTCAATAGCCTTGTAAAGTTAGTGAGTGCACTTTCACGGAACACCCAAAGGGATGTTCCTTACAGTTGTTCCCTCTTTCCGTAAGGAATGCGGCTCTGCCCATTCCGCTATGGGTGTGATTCGTTTACCATCACAATTTGTTGTATGGGTAAGCTTATTTACACGGAACACCCTGAGGGATGTTCCTTACAGTTGTTCCCTCTTTCCGTAAGGAATGTGGCTCTGCCCGTTCCGCTGTGGGTGTGATTCGTTTACCGTCACAATTTATTGTATGGGTAAGCTTATTTACGCGGAACACCCAAAGGGATGTTCCTTACAGTTGTTCTATCATAGTTTTTTGTAAGAGTTAGTTTCTAACATTTGAATCTTACGCTTCAACTACGCTCCTTTGTCGCGTAGAGTACCACCCACCGTTCCGAATCAATAACAAAAAAGGATAGTATATTCACACGAAATATACTATCCTCGTATTTTTATTTTATTGAAGAACGGTCCCCCCTCCTTTTTGCAAGCAAAAAAGAGGGATAGGCTTCGCAGACCTGTTGTTTTTGCTATAAATTAAGTTATTGCGATAGCTTTGCCTCCCTGTCCGCTTTAGCGGATAGGGAGGGGGACCGTTGCCAACGGCAATGGTGGAGGGTAGTTCACTATCGTCTTAGGTTTATTTTCAATAACACTAATGTTATATATGAAAAATGATAATTATATTCTTTTATTCACATAAACCTAATGAGCAAGAGAACTACCCACCACCGTTCCGATTTAATAAACAATAAAGGATAGTATATTCGCTCGAAATATACTATCCTTTAACCTTTGATTTATTGAAGAACGGTCCCCCTCCCTATTTTGTCTGCGACAAAACAGGGATGAAAAGCTTCGCAAA
>JAGBCU010000059.1 GCA_017937865.1 Clostridia bacterium
CGCATCAATTTACTTTAACAATAAAAACAGGTCTGCGATAGCAAATTATATTGCCGTCGCAGGCCCTTAATTATTCATTATTCACTATTCATCATTCATTAGCGAGTGAAGTGAGCATTACAATCGGCACGAAGTGCCCCTTCACTCCTAACTCCTAACTCCACACTCCTCACTAAATTGTGTGCGAAGCCTCTGGTATCTGGGAACCGGCAACTGGCATCTTTATAATGCCAACGCAGTTCCGAAATTTGCCACTTGCCATTTCCAATTTGCCATTTTAAGATACTGCGAGTGGGCAGAAAATCGTGAAATGCACAAAAAGACAATACATTTACTTGCCTAATTCTAATGTACGAATATATGCCTTTCTCACTGCATCCATTGTAGTTGCTCGGAAAGCTCCGCTTTCAAGAGCTTTAACTCCCTCAATGGTGCTGCCTGCAGGACTGCAAACTGCATCCTTGAGCTTGCCGGGATGCTCCCCTGTTTTTATAAGCATCTGTGCGGCACCTGTAAGAGTTTGTGCAGCATAAAGAAGAGCTTTATCTCGGGGAAGACCGCATTCAACTGCACCGTCAGCAAGAGCCTCGCAAAACATAAATACGAAAGCGGGACCACAGCCTGAAACACAGCTTGCCGCATCAATTTTATCCTCATCAATTCTGTCAAGAAGACCTGCGAATTTCATTGAATCTAAAAAGCCGTCAATATCTTCCTTTGAAACAAAATCGTTTACTGTATAAAGAATCATTCCCTCACCTACGCTTGCAGGCATATTAGGCATAATTCTGATAATTGGGCAATCAACCTGAGCCATTTGCTGTAAGGAAGAAATTGAAACGCCTGCCGCCATAGAAACGAGAGTGAAATCAGTTGTTCTTTCCTCTAAAACGGGTGCAAGCTTTTCAAAAAGGCTTTTAAGCATTTGTGGCTTTACACCTAAAAAGATATAATCGCAATTAAGCACGATATATTCAGCATCTGCAATGTTTACGTCTGTTTCGTCTGCAAATGCTTTTGATTTTTTAGTATCAATATCATAAACGAAAATATTCTCAGCACCAACGGATTTTAAAGCGGCTCTTGCAAGAGCACCGCCCATATTACCGCAACCGATAAAGCCGATAGTTTTCATAAAATCACCCTTTCACCCTTCAGCGAATCTGACCGTTACCTTTAATTATAAATTTATAAGTTGTAAGCTCCTTTAAGCCCATTGGCCCTCTTGCGTGAAGCTTTTGAGTTGAAATACCCATTTCACAGCCAAGGCCAAATTCACCGCCGTCAGTAAAGCGGGTTGAAGCGTTTACGTAAACCGCGGCACTGTCGATAGCCATTGTGAATTTCTTTGCATTGTCATCATTTTCAGTGACAATTGCTTCGCTATGACCTGTAGAATGTAAAGAAATATGGGAAATCGCTTCGTCAACGGTGTCAACAATTTTAACTGCAAGAATATAATCAAGAAATTCTGTATCAAAATCGTTGTCCCCTGCAGGTGTGCCGTCAATTATTTTACTTGCTTTTTCGTCAAGTCGAAGCTCAACGGGATTTTTGCCGTCATTTATTCTCTTATCAACAAGTCTTTCCTTAAGTAAGGGTAAAAGCTCATTTGCTATTTTACTGTTTACAACAAGCACCTCTGCCGCATTACAAACGGAGGGTCTGCTTGTTTTGGCATTTTCAACTATATTAAGTGCTTTTTCTATATCTGCCGTTTCGTCAATATAAATATGGCAGATACCTGTGCCCGTTTGAATACAAGGCACTTTAGCATTTTCAGTACAAGCCTTTATAAGCCCTGCACCGCCTCTTGGGATAAGCAAATCAACGTAGCCTACCGCATTCATAAGCTCGTTTGCACTTTGCCTTGTTGTATCCTGAACGAGATTTATAAGAGTTTCGGGAAGACCCAATGAGGTAAGACCCTTTCTCATAGATTTTACGATAGCATCGGCAGAAAGAAACGCCTCTTTACCTCCTCTTAAAACGCAAACATTACCGCTTTTAAGAGCTAATGCAGCAGCATCAGACGTTACGTTAGGTCTGCTTTCGTAAATAATTGCAACAACGCCCATAGGCACTGCAGTTTTTTCTACTATAATACCGCTTGGTCTTTCAACCGTTGCAAGAATTTCGCCTACGGGGTCGGGAAGCAAGGCAACCTCACGGATACCGTCTGCCATACCCTTTATACGCTCCCTTGAAAGTGCAAGGCGGTCCAGCATAACCTCTGAAACCGTACCCTTTGCATTTTCCATATCCTTCTGATTTTCCGACAGAATGAAGTCACAGTTTTCCTCTAATGCTTCTGCCATTTTTAAAAGAGCTTTATTTTTAGTTTCTGTATCAAGAGTACAAAGCACTGATTTTACTGCTTTAGCCTCTTGTAAAATTTCAAACGTTGATTTCATATAATTAAACCTTCTTTGAAATAAATCTTGTTCCGACTTTTTTACCGTCAATAATATCGTAAAGCACCGACGGTGAAGAGCCGTTAGCAATAACCGTATCCGTTCCTCTTGCAACACATCTTTTTGCCGCAGAAAGCTTTGTTGCCATTCCACCTGTGCCGAGATTTGAACCGCTTTTACCGCCTAAGGCTTCAATTTCGGGTGTAATTTCGGTTATCTCTGAAAGAAGAATTGCGTTTTTATCTTTGTGAGGGTCGGCTGTATAAAGGCCGTCAATATCAGAAAGAAGAATAAGCAAATCAGCATGCATACTTACTGCAACGATTGCACCTAAGGTATCGTTATCACCAACTGAAATTTCATCCGTATTAACGGTATCGTTTTCGTTGATAATAGGAAGCACGTTAAGCTCAAGCAATCTATTCATTGTATTTTTTATATTGTGGTATCTTGTAGGGTCTTCAAGGTCAAGGCCTGTAAGAAGAATCTGGGCTACTGTATGGTTATACTCTGAAAAGAGCTTATCGTAAGCATACATAAGCTCGCATTGACCTACCGCCGCTGCCGCTTGCTTTGTAGGCATATCGGTTGGCTTTTCTTTAAGAGAAAGCTTACCTATACCCATACCGATAGCACCTGAGGACACAAGTATTACCTCATTACCAGCATTTTTTAAATCCGCAAGCACCTTGCAAAGCTCTTCAACGTGACGGATGTTTATACAACCCGTACTGTGTGCAAGGGTAGACGTTCCTACTTTAACTACGATTCTCATTTTTTACATCTCCGTAGGCGGATACTCTTTATCCACCGTTTGATTATTCTGAAGCTGATTCTTCGGCTTCGTTATTACCTGTTCTGCTTTTAAGCTTTGCGGCTCTTGAAACTGCAAGGTCCTCCATCATCTGCTCTTTAACCTTTCCGTCAACGTTAAAGAATGAAAGTGAAATCGCCTTGCCGATTCTACCGATAGCAGGAGCAAGTGTAAATACTGTCCAGATAGCCTGAAGCATTTTGGGGTCAGTCTGAGGCACAACAACACCGTAGGAGTTGATAAGTGGCTCGTATTTAATAGCAGCGATAATAATACCGCTGAGAATTGTTGAAATGTTATTTGTAATAAGAGTGATATAGCCCATAGCGGCACTCATCATACCCTCGTTACGAATACCTGTTTTCCATTCAACGTAATCGTATAAATCACCCTGAAGAGCAGTACCGCAATAACGCTGAACGCTGTTCATAGCACCTGCAAGAGTAAGACCGATTACTATAATAATAAGATTTATAATATTATTGTCGGTAGGTCTGTAGCCGATTAAATACATTATAAGATAAACAACACCGCAATAGCCGTAGGCTAAAACTGAAAGCTTTTTAAGACCTATCTTTTTAGTCATTTTTGTAGCAAAGGGTAAAACGAAGTAGCTGGGAAGACCCGTAAACAAGCCTGAGATAGCTGCATTTGAAAGCTTACCGGTACAGTTAAGCCAGAAATAGTTTGCAACGCTCTGACCCGTTCCTTTACCCATACCAAAAAAGTTCTTCGCAAGAAGAGCCCACATAGGACGGCAGGAAGCAACCTGCTTAATTGATTTTAATATGCTTGTGCTGTTCATTTCTTCACGGGAAGCAAGCGGTACTCGTTCTCTTAAGCTAAAGAAGCCGAATACACGAAAAACAACTACAAGAGCTATAAAGATTATAGCACCTACAAGATAAATGTTTCTTGTGGGAATCGTTCGTGGCAAATAGTCAACAAAGAACGGGAACAGCGACGGTAGCCAAACACCGAACAGGTCTACGTATGTATCTGCTGCGATAAGCTTATTTCTTTCGTTTATGTTTGGAGTAAGGTTATAAAGCACCGCCTGATAAGCAGGTGTGTAAAACGAGTTCGAAATAGAGCCTACGTATCTTATAACTAAAAATATCGCAAGAAGGGTTGCCTGAGAAAGACCGTCGGGCAACATATAAGGCGTAATAGCTGAAAAAAGCCAGAAAGGAAGAGTAAGCACAAGATAAGGGCGTACTCGTCCCCAACGGGTACGTGTTCTGTCAAGAATAGGACCTGATATTGCATTGTCAAAGGTGTCAAGAATACTGCAGAAGGACTGAGCAACGCTTAAGGTAATGGGGCTTACGTGCTGGAAGGTAGTAGTGTAGAAAAACTCGTTGTTACCGTTAAAGGTTTCCCAGTTTTTATCACCAATACCCGAAATTATGTACGCCGCCATTTCTCTCGGACCTAAATATTCTTTTTCCTGTTGCTGTCGCTGTTTTTCTATATCCTCTTCGGTAACCTGAGGTTCAACGTAAACCTCTTTATGTTTTGTTGCCAAAAGAGCACCGCCTTTCGCAAGAAATATTTTTGAAAATTTTTGTTTATTTATTAAATGTTAGCATAGCTATCATTGATTTTCAATAAATTCCATTATTTCCCTTTTTAATCGGGCAACGGGAAGACCGACCACGTTATAGTAATCACCGTTTACGGCTTTTACAAGAAGTCCTGCTTTCCCTTGAATACCGTAAGCCCCTGCTTTATCGTAAGGCTCATCGGTTGAAATGTAGTCCTCAATCTCTTTGTCGGTAAGCTTATAAAAAACCACGTCTGTTTTTTCGCTGAAGGTTTTAAAATTTCCCTTTAAAGAAAGAGTTACGCCTGTAAAAACCTGATGCTCCCTTCCGCTTAAAAGAGATATCATTCGTCGGGCATCCTCTTTATCCTGAGGCTTCCCCAATATTTCGCCCTCTACGGCAACAACCGTATCAGCAGAAATTACAAGACTGTTTTCATCGCATATTTCAACAGTTGCTTTGTTTTTTATTAAAGAAAGATATTCAACCGCCTCTTGAGCCTTTATCCCCTCGGGTAAGGCTTCGTCGCAATCCGCAGGGCGAATATCGTATTCGTTAAAAATTAAGGATAATAATTCTTTTCGTCTTGGTGAGGCAGACGCCAGCACCACCTTTAAGTTATCAAGATTTTTCATTTTACCACTCAAGACAGTCACAGATTTTTTTAAGAGTGTTAAGACCCCATTTACAAGCCTGCTTTGCTTCCTCGTGACCCTCAAACTCAAGGGTTATCCAGCCGTTGTAGCCTGCTCCTTTAAGAATTTCAAGAGTCTGTAAAACAGGCACGTTTCCGTGACCTAAAACCGCACCTCTTAAATAGTTACCGCCTCTTGTTTTAAAGAAGCCGTCCTGCGGAGGAAATTCGCTACCGCTTTTAACGTGAAAATCCTTAACGTGAACGTATTTTGCAAAGGGCGCAAGTCGGCTTACTGCGGTAACAGGGTTTTCGTCAACGCAAAGGAAGTTGCCTATATCAACCTGAGCACCGAAGTTTTCGTTACAAACGCCTGTAATCACCTTTTCAACTCTGTCACTATCCTGACAGAAATAACCGTGATTTTCAATAGCTGTAAAAATACCCTTTTCCTTTGCATATTCGGTTACAGCTTTATAGCCCTCAATAAGTCGGGGTAAGGCTTGCTGAAAGCCCTTAAATTTTTTATCCTCGTCGTTGTATCCGCCCGTTGCATCGTGACGCATACCCTTAACTCCTAAAAGCACCGCAATATCAATCTCGCCCTTAAGACGCTCAATTTCTTTTGGGAGGTCACCGTTACTGCCGTAAATAAAATCTGCACCAACAGAATACTGAACAGGTGTAATACCCTGCTTTTCGCATTCCGCCTTTAATTCCTTTGCATATTCTTTTTTATCTTTATTTTCGGGGGGATTTATTTCGGCAAACTCTATACCGTCAAAGCCTAAATCCTTTGCAATTTTAATAAGCTCTTTTTCCGTAGCCTCGCCCTTACCTACGAGAGAAGACAGACTGTAGCTGCTTAATGCAAATTTCATAACGATTTCCTTTCCATTATTTTATCATTGTTTACAAGCCGTTTGAGTATTATGATAATGAGTATAGTAAGAGAGGTGATTCTTTTGAAAATAGACTCAAACAGTGAAGGGAAAATTACTGTCGCTCTTTCAAATGAAGATATGAATGAGCTTGATATTACATACGATGAATTAGATTATTCAAACATAGAAACAAGACGGGTTATATGGACCCTTTTAGATAAAGCGGGTCAGCAATTAGGCAAATGCATTGACACCGACAGCAAGCTTCTTATTGAAGCTGCACCCCTTAACGAGGGCGGTTGCGTTTTGCATTTTACCTTTTTACCCGTAAATGACCCGAAATCGAAAAAACGGTTAGTTATGAAAAAGGAAGCCGACCCGATTTTATTTAAGCCATTTAATGAAAATTCTATGCTTGACAGCGTTAAGCTTTTAAGTGGTTTAAGTAACAAGCTGAAATCCGTTGAATGTTATAAGTACAAAAATAAATTTTACTTTTCTATTTACCCTAAGCTGACCTTTTCAGACAGCTTAAGCTTTATTTTAAGTGAATTCGGTGAATGTAGCTTTTCTACAAATAAAGAAATATCTTTTATTTGTGAATACGGCTTACCTCAACGAATCGATTGCTTCTTTAGTGTCGGTAGCACCGAAAATAAAGCTACCGGAAACGAGGACGTCTGCACCTGCATCAACACAAAGACGGGCAGTTTCGGGAACAATCCCGCCGTCAACCTGAATTAAAAGGTCGGGGTTTACCTCATTCGCCTTTTCTCTTATGGCTGTAATTTTCGGTAACATATCGCTCATAAACGACTGACCGCCAAAGCCCGGCTCAACAGTCATAACAAGCACCATACTTAATTTATCAAGATAAGGGAAAACTGCCTCTGCAGGAGTTTTCGGTTTTATTACAAGTGCGGGTTTAACGCCTGCACTTATTATTTTTTCAATTGTTTTTTCTACGTCAGAATTGCTTTCAATATGGAAGGATATTAAATCCGCACCTGATGAAGCAAAGGCATCTATATAATCATAAGGATTACTAATCATAAGATGGCAATCAAGAAACATATCCGTTGCTTTTCTTAATGATTTAACAACAGGCGGGCCTATTGAGATATTGGGCACGAAATGACCGTCCATAACGTCAACGTGAAGCATATCTGCCCCTGCTGTTTTTACCTTTTCAATTTCATTTTTAAGGTCTGCATAATCTGCAGAAAGAATTGACGGAGCAACTTTTATTTCGTTTTTAAAATTCATATCTGCAACTCCTTTTTTGCTATTTCTACGGCTTGTTCACGGTCAATTGCTATCTGATTACTTAATTCATCAAAGGAATTGAATTTCATTTCGTTTCTTATTTTTTTAAGGAGCGAAACCTCAACTCTTTGACCGTATAAATCACCGTTAAATCCGATAATATTTGTTTCGCTTCGCTTTTCGCTGACACCCGAAACTGTTGGTCTTACGCCGATATTTGTTACTGAAACGTAAGGCTTTCCGTCAATTACGGTGTAGGAAGCGTAAACGCCGTATTGGGCTACGGTAAAATCCTCGGGAAAGAATTGGTTTATTGTAGGCGAACCTAAAATTCTGCCTCTTGCATCACCGTGGACTACCTCGAAATCATAAGAAAAATGATAGCCTAACATTTTATTTGCCACTTCAATATCGCCGTTTTTTATAGCATCTCTTATTCTTGTTGAGCTAACGGGAATACCGTCGTAATCTATTTCGTTACAAACAGTAAGGCTCATTTCTCTTTCACCGCAAAGCCTTTTTAAAACGTCAACGTTTCCTTCCGCATTTTTGCCGAAGCGGTAATTAAAACCGCAACAAAGTGCAGTTGCACCGTAGCGTTTAATTAAAATATCATCTATAAATTCTTCGGGTGATTTTTTTGATATCTCACCGAAATCAATATATTCGGGCTCGTAGCCCCATTCTTTAAGGAGCTTTTCTTTTTTAGCACGGGTTAAAAGCTCTCCCGGATTTTTACCCGCAAGAAGCTTTTGAGGATGCTCTGTAAACAGAAGCGCTATTCTTTTTTCATAGTAATTTTTATTGCTGAAAAGCACCGCCTTGTGACCGATATGAAGTCCGTCAAAGGTGCCTAAAGCAATAAGAACACTCTGTTTTTCAGACATTATTAAAAACCCTTTTTACTTTAAGATTTTCGTTGTCAAGCTCACCAAGACCTAAAAACTCCCCGTTACCGTATACACGGTATAAGCCGTTTTCTAAATTACCCTTGAGCCTTTCTCTCATAAGAGAGCCACCGTTAGAAAATCTTTTCGCCTGATTTTCAGTAACGGTAATTTCAGGATATTCCCCGAGAAGCTTATCTAACGGGATTAAAGCCTTGTAAAGCTCGTCTTTCTCTTTAAGCTCTTGTAGCTCCTCGAGAGTAAAGCACTCCGAAAGCTCTATTCCGCAAGCGTAGCTTCTGCAAAGCGACGTCATAACCGCACCGCAGCCTAAAGCCTCGCCGATATCATTTATTAAGGTTCTGATATACGTTCCCGCGGAGCATTCGCAATAAAGAGAATACTCACCGTTTTCTGCTTTTTCTACGGTAAGCTCGTATATTTCGCATTTTCTTTTTTCTCTTTCAACCTCTATACCCTGTCTTGCAAGCTCGTAAAGACGAACACCGTCTTTTTTGAGAGCAGAGTACATAGGCGGAAGCTGCATAATTTCACCTTTAAAGGAAAGAGCTACCTCTTTAATTTCATCAAAGGTAACCTCCTTGTCGAAGGTAGCAGTCACCTGACCCCATATATCAAGAGTATCAGTGCAAACCCCCGTTTTAAAGGTTGCGGTATACGATTTTCTGTGAGTAGGTAAAAGCTCAATAAAGCGGGTAGCACCGCCTACGGCAATAGGCAAAACGCCCGTTGCATTAGGGTCTAAGGTGCCGGTATGACCGCACTTTTTTTCACCTATTATTCTTCTCACTTTATTTACGGCGAAAAATGACGTTATATTTTCGCCTTTTTTTAATGCAATTATTCCGGTCATATATTTAAACCGTCCAGAACGTTTTTAATTATTTCTAAAAGCTTGTTTTTGCCTTCCTCGTAAGGAACGGTAAATGAAGCACCTGCCGCCCCCTTGTGACCGCCGCCACCTAACTGAGAGCATATTGCAGAGGCATCTATATCACCCTCGGTACGAACGGAAACGCCAAAGCTACCGTCTTTTTTCTCTTTGAGCACCGCACCAACAAGCACACCCTCAATCTGCCTGGGTAAAGCAGTTATGGGGTAGCATTCATGCTCGGTAGAGCCACTTTTATCGTACATAGCCTGCGTAATTGTAATAATTGCACATTTGCCGTCAAAATGATACTCAAGAGTATTTCTTGCAAGAAGCTCAAGCTCTAAAAAGCTTTTGGTTTTAGTTTCAAACATAAGCTTATTTATTTTCTTTGAATCAACGCCCTGCTCCATAAGAATTGAAGCAATACGGAAGGTGCTTGCGGTTGTATTCTGATACCTGAAGCAACCCGTATCCGTAGAAATACCCGTATAAATACATTCTCTTATATAAGTATTCATTTCGATATTCATTTCGCTTAATAATTCAAACATTATTTCGCAAGCGGCAGCTCTGTTTTCAACGTAATTATATTTTGCATAATAGGTGTTTGAAACGTGGTGGTCGATGCTTAAATCAATCTTACCGCCAAATTCTGATACCAAATCACCTAAAAGCTTTTCATCTGCAATATCAACGGCAATTACAAAGGGCGTATTAACCTCGTCAGCCTTATAGCCTTCGGTAAGATAATAAAAATCCTTTGTAACCTCGTCAACGCATTTAAATACACGCTTTTTACCCATAAGACGTAAAGCCTCGCAAAGTGCGAAGGCACACCCTAACGTATCACCGTCAGGATGCTCATGAGAAAGCACAACAAATTCGTTATGCTCATTTAAAAGCTGTATACATTTCTTCTTATCTATAACCATATAACACCTTTAAAATGCTAAAAGCATAATAGGGATACCGTTGCATTTTTTCAAAAACAACGGTATTCCTTTTCGTTTACTGAATCATTCACCCTTTAATTCAGATGAAATTTCCTCAAGTTTTTTAACGATGTTCATACCGTATTCGATAGAATCGTCCGCAACGAATTTAATTTCAGGGGTTTTTCTAAGACCTAAACGTTTACCAACCTCGCGTCTTACAAGACCGGTAGCACCTGTGAGAGCCTTTGTAGCAGCCTTCGCTACCTCAATACCCTCAACGGCGCTTACGTAAACCTTAACGTAAGAAAGGTCCCCTGCAACCTCGGCTCTTGCAACGCTTATAAGATGGTCCGAAATTCTCGGGTCCTTAAGCTCCCTTACAATAGCCGCAATTTCTCTTTTAATATCCTCTGCGGTACGGTTTTGTTTATAAGTTCCCATATAAACTCCTAAATTTTAAAACTTAATCTTTGTATTCCTCAGTAATATATCCCTCAAGGATATCTCCCTCTTTAATATCATTGAACTTTTCAAGGCCTACACCGCATTCGTAACCGGTTGCAACCTCTTTAACGTCATCCTTGAAACGTTTAAGTGATGCAATTTCGTCTTCAAATACAACAATACCGTCACGAACAACACGGATTTTGCAGTTTCTTGTGATTTTACCGTCAATGATATAACAGCCTGCGATAGTACCTGCAGAAGAAAGCTTGAATACGCTTCTGACCTCTGCTTTACCCATTTCAACGTCTCTGAATTTCGGTGCAAGCATACCCTTGATAGCAGCTTCAACCTCTTCAATACAGTCGTAAATGATACGGTACATTCTCATTTCAACCTTGTCACGTTCAGCATTTGCTTCAGCAACGGGGTCGGGACGAACGTTAAAGCCAACGATAAGTGCGTTTGATGCATTAGCAAGCATAACGTCTGACTCGTTAACCGCACCAACACCGCCGTGAATAACCTTAACTCTGACTTCTTCATTTGAAAGCTTTTCAAGGCTCTGACGAACTGCTTCAACTGAACCCTGAACGTCTGCCTTAACGATAATGTTAAGGTCTTTAAGAGCACCCTGATTAATTGAATCAAAGAGGTTATCAAGAGTAACCTTCTGCATTGAACGGAATTCTTCTTCTTTGATTTTTGCTTTTCTCTGCTCAACAAGCTCACGGGCAAGCTTTTCGTCAGATACGCAGTCGAATTGGTCGCCACCGATGGGAACCTCTGCAAGACCTGTAACCTCAACGGGAACAGAGGGACCTGCTTCGTTTACTTTTCTGCCCTTGTCGTCTGTCATAACACGAACTCTACCAACTGCAGTACCTGCAACGATAATGTCGCCTGATTTAAGAGTACCGTTCTGAACGAGAAGTGTAGCAACGGGGCCTCTGCCTTTATCAAGACGAGCTTCAATAACGATACCCTTACCTGCACGGTTGGGGTTAGCCTTAAGCTCTTTCATTTCTGCAACAAGAAGAACTGATTCAAGAAGAGTATCAATATTCATCTTTGTTTTTGCTGAAACGGGAACGCAGATAACGTCACCGCCCCATTCCTCAGGAATGAGCTCATACTCTGTTAACTGCTGCATAATTCTGTCGGGTGATGCATCAGGTTTATCCATTTTGTTGATAGCAACAACAACTGAAACACCTGCTGCTTTTGCGTGGTTAATAGCTTCAACCGTCTGAGGCATAATACCGTCGTCAGCCGCAACAACAAGAATAGCAATATCAGTCGCCATAGCACCTCTTGCACGCATAGCAGTAAAGGCTGCGTGACCGGGTGTATCAAGGAAGGTGATATCCTGACCGTTAAGGTTTACTCTGTAAGCGCCAAGGTGCTGAGTGATACCGCCTGCCTCAGTTTCGGTAACTGAAGTGTTTTTAATAGCGTCAAGAAGTGATGTTTTGCCGTGGTCAACGTGACCCATAACGCAAACAACGGGGCTTCTTGAAATAAGGTCTGCTGCATCATCCTCATGGTCGTCAATAATTCTGTCTTCAATAGTAACAACAACCTCTTTTTTAACCTTTGCGCCTAATTCGGTTGCAACGATTTCAGCGGTATCAAAGTCGATAACCTGGTTAACGGTTGCCATCATACCTAATGAGAAGAGCTTTTTAACAACCTCTGCTGCAGTTCTTTTAAGCATTGCTGCAAGGTCTGAAACAGTAATTTCCTCGGGTACTGTGATTACGAGAGTCTTTTTAGCTCTTTCAGCCTCAAGTCTCTTTAATCTTTCTGCTTCACTCTCTTTACGGTGTGAACGCATACCCTGCTGTTTTCTGTACTGCTGACTCTTCTGTTTTAATTTCTGCTTTGTCTGAACATTATCATTGATTGAATGAACAGGAGCGATATTTTCATATCTTTCGTTGTATTTATCAAGCTGAATATCTTCAACTCTTGTGTCGATTGTACGCTTTTCACCCTTTGTTCTTGACTGCATGGGGCCGTCTTTCTTCTTTTCGTTTTTCTTAAAGGGGTTTGCGTTTGACTGACCCTCGGGCTTCTTTTCCTGAGGCTTGTTTTCAGCCTTTTTCTCTGCAGGCTTTTCAGCCTTTTTATCCTGAGGCTTTGCAGGCTTATTATCCTGCTTTTTCTCTGAGGGCTTATTTTCCTTCTTCTCTGCAGGTTTATTTTCTTTTTTAGGAGCCTCTTTCTTTTCGGGCTTCTTTTCTTCCTGCTTTTTCATTGCAAAATACGCATTGAAGTTTTCAACAGAATTCTCTTGGGTTAAAACGTCAAAAAGAACGTCAAGCTCTTTTGTATCAAGTGCTGTCTGTGATTTTTTAGGTTCTTCAAAATGCTTTGCAAGAACGTCTATAATATCTTTATTTTGTAAGCCGAAGTCTTTTGCAACTTCGCTGACCTTATATTTAGTTATCATCTAATTCCTCCCCGAATTTTTGTTGTAATTTTTCAGCAAATCCGGTATCTGTAACGGAAAAGACTGCTGCACCTTTTCCTATGCCTTGAGCAAAATCCTTCATAGAGCATTTTGTTCGCATAACGGGAATTGACCTGCCGTTTTGCGTACATAAAAATCTCATTTCTCTTTCAAGCCTTTCGGAAGCATCCGAGGCCATTATTATTAACTGAGATTTTGATTTTACTATTGTTTCTTTTACGGCATCGTGACCGCAGGATAGTTTACCTGCTTTTCTGCAGATGCCTAAAAAGTTCATATTTTCTCTGATATTCAAGCTTTGCTCACTCCAAGCTGCTCCGCCATAGCATCATAAACGCTTTCGGGAATCTGAGTATCTAAAGCTCTTTCAATTCGTTTACCCTTACGGGCTTTCTGAAAGCACGCTTTATCAGGACAGATATATGCCCCTCTTCCCGATTTTTTGCCTGTAAGGTCAAGACTGATTTCACCGTCAGGGCTTTTTACTGCTCGGATTAACTCTTTTTTAGGCTTCATTTCGTTACATCCGAGACATTTCCTCATAGGTATTTTTTTCTCAGCCATAATTAAAACCTCACTGATTCTGCGGGATATAGAAACCGCTTTCGGGTTTAATATCTATCTTCCAGCCTGTAAGCCTTGCTGCAAGACGAGCATTCTGACCCTTGTTACCGATAGCAAGTGAAAGCTGAGTATCGGGAACGGTTACATGACATGCATTTTCTTTTTCTTCGTCAATTTCAACAGAAAGAACATCTGCGGGAGCAAGTGCTGCACCGATGAATTTCTGGGGATCCTCGTCGTAAACAACGATATCAATCTTTTCGCCGCCGAGAGACTCAACAATCGTACCAACGCGAGTACCCTTAGGACCGATACATGCGCCGATAGGATCAACGTTTTCATCCTTAGATAAAACTGCGATTTTTGTTCTTGATCCTGCCTCACGGGCAACAGATTTGATTTCAACAATTCCGTCATAGATTTCGGGAACCTCTGTTTCAAAAAGTCTTTTTACAAGACCTGAATGTGTTCTTGAAATCATAGCCTTAGGACCTTTAGGTGTATCCTTAACGCCCTCAATGTAAACCTTTACAAGCTGATTCTCTGTAAATGTTTCGTTGGGAATCTGTCTTGATTTAGGAAGAACAACTACTGACTTACCGATTTCAAGAGTAACGTTACCTGACTGAGGATCAACGCTCTGAACCTTACCTGTTACGAGCTCCTTCTGCTTTGATTCAAACTCTCTGAGCATAAGGCCTCTTTCAGCATCGTGAATGTCGCCTCTGATAACGTTCTTTGCAGTTGTTGCTGCAATTCTGCCGAACTGCTTTGTTTCAAGAGGAATTTCAACGATATCACCAATAAGAGCATTCTTGCTGTACTTCTGAGCATCTACAAGAAGAATCTGTGTGTTAGCGTTTTCAATTTCTTCAACAACCTGCTTTTTAAGGTAAACTCTTAATTCGTATTTTTCGGGATTGCAGTCAACAAAAACTACGTCCTCACCGCCGTAATCCTTTCTTACGGAAGTAACAATTGCTGCACAAACCTTTTCAAGAAGGTAATCTGCAGGAATACCTCTTTCCTGCTCGAGCATAAGTATTGCTTCAAAAAACTCTTTGTTCTGGTTGGGCTTGCTTGCCGCTTTTCTTGCCATTTTTCTTACCATTCCTTTCAATATATGTGAAATAAATTATAAACTTTTTAAAATCAAACGTTAAAATCAGAAGCTGAAATCATCTAACTTAACGAATGCAATTTCCTTTTTCTCTGCGGTCATAGTAGTTTCGTCTTCAAATTCTATTGTAACCGCACCTGTTTCACTGTAATCAATAAGAACACCTTTGAATTCTCTCTGCCCTTCAAAAGGTCTTATAAGCCTTACGATAACCTTTTCATCCATAGCGTATTCGAAATGAAAATCTCTTGTAAGCTTTCTTTCGATACCGGGTGAAGAAACCTGTAAATTGTACTGACGGTCAACAGGGTCTGCCTCGTCAAGAGGTTTGTCGAGAGCGTGACTCATATTAACGCAATCATCAATACCGACACCGTCTTCCTTGTCGATAAAAATTCTCAAATAATAGTTTGCCCCTTCTTTTTCAAAGGTAACATCCCAGAGAATAAGACCTAATTCCTCTGCAATCGGTTGCGCAATATCCCACACAACCGCAACTGTGTTCTTTGCCAAATCAGCACCTCTTTTAATAATATTCTACAAACTTTTTGCTATTGTAGAAAGCTTTTCAGAAAAAGCTTTTACAATAAACGTGAGAGCAGGTTGCCCTGCTCTCACTCAAGTTCATATTCGTACAATGTGAATATACCATAATATATAAAAATTTGCAAGTGTTTTTGTTAAATTTTATGTTTGAAAGAAACAGGACTTCAACAAATGGCAAATAAAGATTCCAGATGCCAGAGGCTTCGTTCACGATTAAGTGAGGAGTGTGGAGTGAGGAGTTAGAGTGAAGGGGCACTTCGTGCCGATTATAGAGCTTCGCAAGGAGTATAAGTTAAAAATTTGCGAAGCTTTTCCTCCCTGTGCGAAGCATAGGGAGGGGGACCGTTCTTTGATATATTAATAGCTAACAGACAGTATATTCCGTGCGATATAATGTCTGTTATTCGATTATTGAATCGGAACGGTGGTGGGTAGTTCTCTTACCTATTAGGTTTAGACGGATAGAAGACTACTTATCCCTCTTTTTTGCTTGCAAAAAGGAGGGGGGATCGACCATCAATAAATTTAAAATTAAAGGATAGTATATTTCGTGTGAATATACTATCCTTTATTAATTA
>JAGBCU010000060.1 GCA_017937865.1 Clostridia bacterium
CGGTTGTTCTTTTTTAGTATCTCATAACGGTACGGTTATTACATTTGAATCTAACGATTCAACGACGTTCGAGGGCTCACGTCGAGAACTCTCCACCGCCCGAAAAACTTAATTCTAACAAAAAATCATCGGCACGAAATATATTTATTCTAAAAAACAACAAAGCGAAAGGCGGTCCCCCTCTCTTCGAAGAGAGGTACACCGCCTTTGAAAATTTGTTGAATTAGTAGGTTTATTGCTCCCCGCGAAGCTTACTGGTGACTGGCGACCGGCATCTACATTTCGCACTTCGCATTCCGCATTTCGCACTTAATTTGCCACTTGCCATTTGCAATTTGCAATTGCTTATTCCGTCCTCAATGCTTCTACGGGGTCTTTCTTTGCAGCAATTCTTGAGGGAATAAGACCTGCTATAAGGGTAAGCGCAACGCTTATAACTACAAGCACTACCCCACCTATCGGTGGAAGGGCTGCCGCCGCAGGTATATGAGCAAGATATTTAAGAGCAAGGTTTATGGGAATTTCCAACAACAATGTTGACAGAATACCTATAATACCCGCACCAAGACCGACTATTGCGGTTTCGGCATTAAATACTCTTGCGATATCCTTTTTAGATGCACCGATACTTCTGAGAATACCGATTTCTTTTGTTCTTTCAAGAACTGAGATATAGGTGATGATACCTATCATAATTGATGAAACAACAAGAGAAATAGCGACGAAAGCAACAAGAACGTAGGTTACGATATCGATAATCGTTGTAAGACTGCTCATAAGCATACCGATATAGTCGCTTACTTTAATCTGACACTCCTCATGACCGTCTTCAGTAACTTTATTGTTATAATACTGAACAAGCTCATTAAGGCGTTCTTTCGCTTCAAAATTCTTAGGATAGAAGTTAATTGATGAGGGTGATTCAAAGGTTGAATAACCCAGCTTTGTAAGGGTGTTTGATAATGAGGACTGAGAGTTGATAGTATCAACGTAGGCTTGCTTTATCGCTAAAACCTGCTCATCGTTAAGGAAGCCCTCCATAAGCTTTCTTTGAAGCTCTGACATATTGTCAAAGCCAAACATAGCACCCATATCCATCATATTAACCTGACTCATATCCATACCCTCTGCCATAGAGAGAAACGGTGTATAATCAAGGTATGCAAAATCAATAAGGCTTAAATCAACGTCTGCAAGGTCAAAATCATTTACTGTAAGATTCACATATTCAAGACCTGTGATTACATCTTTTGATGTATCTGCCAACTGCTGTTTGACAACCTCTTTTTCTGCGGTGCGGTTTATGGCAACATCCATAAGCTCTCGCATATAACCGATACCGCCTGTGCCGATTGAAAGAGTATTGTTTTCGTCAGGCTTAAGAATACCTACAATTTTTATTTCCTGACCCTTTTCAACTAAATCCTTTACGAAATACTCGTTAGCGCTGTTGTCAACCCAAAGGCCTGTTTCTTTATCCTTAACGAAATAATCTGCACTTAAAACCATCTTAAATCGCATATTAAGAATATCGTCATAGGAGAATTCTTTTATACTTGTATCTTCAAGAGATTCACCGCTTGCAAGAGCAGACATAATGTTCTTCGTAAACTCTTCCTGATCTTTAAGACCTAAAGCGTAAACAACAAGCTCGTTTATCTGGTTATTACCGTCAACGATAAGCACAACCTCGTCATAGCTTTGAGGCATACGGCCTGCAATAACATCATACTGAGCATCCATAAGCTTTTCGTCACCGATAAGCTCCATCCAAACACTGAAGGTTGTCATCATACTTGACATTGACGACGTCATTTGAGCCATGCTTTCATCCATAGGCATATTTTCCATCATAGTGCTGGGGTTAACCTTAACAACGCCCTCAGAGGTATCCGCCTTGTAGATGTTAAGAGGTGTACTGTATTTATACTGAATATCATTACATACCTCGTCGAACTCTTCACGGTTATCTTCAATATACTTTTTGAAGTTATCAAGATTGTTTGAGGTAGCTTCGGATATAAAAGCATTTACCATCTGCATAAACGACTCGTTAACGTAAACCTTACCGTCTGCATCGGAGCCATCCATGCTTTCCATCATCTCGTTGCTTATACCCGTAAACGAGGTCATAATGCTTTCTAAATCCATAGTCTGCTTTTCGACCATCATAGGATAGGATAAAAGCATATCCTCCTGCACTCTGTCAATATACACCTGAATACCGTTTGACAGAGCAAGAACGAGAGCAATACCGATAATACCGATACTACCTGCAAAGGCAGTTAAAAACGTTCTACCGCTTTTCGTTCTTAAGTTATTAATACTCAATGAAAATGCAGAGCCAAAGGACATTGATTTTTTGCCCTTTTCTTTTGCATTTTTAGCCTTTTCCTTTTCAACCTTTTTATCGTTCTCATCGGGAATGAAGGGGTTAGAATCATCTAAAACCGCACCGTCAAGGCATTTAATAATACGGTTTGCATAAGTATCAGCAAGGTCAGGGTTATGAGTAACCATAATTATAAGCTTATCTTTAGAAATTTCCTTGAGAAGCTCCATAATCTGAACGCTTGTTTCACTGTCAAGAGCACCCGTAGGCTCATCGGCAAGAAGAATATCGGGGTCATTAATAAGAGCACGGGCTATAGCAACACGTTGCATCTGACCGCCTGACATCTGATTAGGCTTTTTATGAATCTGATTTTCAAGGCCAACCTTTTTAAGAGCTTCAATGGCTCTTTTTCTTCTTTCTTTCTTAGAAACGCCCGAAAGAGTAAGGGCAAGCTCAACGTTTGAAAGAACCGTCTGATGCTGAATAAGGTTATAGCTCTGGAAAACGAAGCCGATAGAATGGTTACGGTAGGTGTCCCAATCGGTGTCGCTGAAATGCTTTGTAGATTTACCGTTGATGAACAAATCACCGCTTGTATACCTGTCAAGACCGCCGATAATATTAAGAAGAGTCGTTTTACCGCATCCCGAAGGGCCTAATATAGCAACAAATTCATTTTCTCTGAAATTTATATCTATACCCTTTAAGGCTCTTACGGTGGTATCACCCGAAATATAATCTTTAACTATATTTTTTAATACTAACATTTTTACTCACCTTAAACTTAATAGTATAAACGCTTTCTCTTTAAATACATTATAACGATAACTATTGCAGAAAATGCAAGATAGCCACCCGCAATATAGAACGGTGTATAATCCTTTTCAGGTTCTGCAAATATAATCGTCGGGGAATAGTTTTCATCTACAACAATTTCAATCTGAGCACGCTCTTTAAACAAAAGGTTATATAACCATTCGATTAATTCATCTTCTGTCATAGTTGCAAATTGCTCGGAAATTGATGCTGAATACGTTTCAAAGGTTGCATTTGAGCCACCCATTGAGCCCATAAGAAGATTTTCGTTGCCGGGCGTTTTAAGAGTTTTTGCAAGAACTCTCAAAAGAGTCATCAAAACGCCTGTGCGGTCAGCCTGAATATATGAATAATTCACCTGCTTACCGTCAACTACTCTTTTACTTGTAAGCTCTGTTTTCGTACCCATATTGCCGAGAATGTTTATATCAAACTCTGCTATCGTCATTCCTGTACCGGCAGTAAGATTTTTCATAAGAGCATTTAAATCTAACTGCTTTGTGAGGGATGAAATGTCTAAATTCACCTCGTAAATACCCGATAATTTATTTGTAAGGGTTTTAACGGGAAGAAGTAAATTATTAATACATTTTTCAAGAGAGCCACTGTTTATAAAGTAGATTATATTAGGAAGCTTTTCGGTTAAAGTGTCAACCGGCTTTTCAAATATATCGTCAAGCAAATCAAAAACAGGGTTTGTAATATATCTTAAAACATCGTCCGTTTTAGCGTTTGCCGAATACTTATCGTAGCTTTTTATTGATGAAGCCTTACAGCCTAACGCCTCTAAAAGAGGTATTATTACATCGTTATAGCCGGGGGCACCTTTTATTGTAATACTATCAAGAATTGTCATATCCTCATCAGCTAAAATCACTCTTAAAAGAGGATATAACGGTCTTAAAACTGCTATTAAAGCATTTTCGAAGCCATTTCTCGAGCCGTCGTAAAAGCCCCAGGAAACACCGTTTAAGGAAACGTTTGCCCAGCTACCCTTATTTCTCATAGCCTCTACTGCCGACTGATAATTATTTTCAGTTAACTGAGCGGCAACGCCGTTAGGAGTAATATCAATGCCGAGAAGGATAAGTAAATCTGACATACCCTCTTTTTCGAATGCACCGTAAATGCCTGTAAGCAATGAATTTATATTTTTATTACTGTAAATAGCTGAGCTTAAAAGAGCCTTTATACTCTTGAAGCTACCGCCCTCTTTAACGAAATCATCAAGAAGAGAGTCAATCTCTTTCAAAACCTTTTCGTAGTTTTCCATTGTAAGATTGGGAGTATACTGCACCGTTGCTTTTACGATAGCAGGGTAAATCATATCCTCTGCTTTACCGGGCTCGGTTTCGTCAAAAAGAAGAATTATCGTACCTACGATACCATCTGTAGCTTTTGAAGTGACCGTTTTTATTGCTTCGGGGGTTAAGGTAATCCCCTCACCGCCCATATCGCTGAAAAGAGTAGGCAAGGTTTCTTCGTTAAGCTTAAGAGAATCAACAAGCCATCTCATAATTTCAACGTAGGCTCTGCCTTTATCTGAAACGAATTCAGTACCGTTATGAGCACCGCATTTCGAAAGCCTTGCAAAATCAATTTCTGCAAATTTAAAGCCACCCTCGGCACTCATTGAGGTAAGAAGAGAGTTTATTAATGCACCCGAGCCTTGCTCAAGCATACTAAGGTCAATTATCTTGAAAAATGCAGCAATTTCGATTAAGGGATTTGATGTAATAGGTGAAATTATAACATCAAGCCATTCATCAACCTGACCGTTTTCAACCGAATATGCGAATGAGGGTAAAATATCTGTCAATGAATCCGCAGGGCTTTTTAAAACTACCTCTAACAAATCAAGCACGGGTAAAACTATATTTTTTACCATTGTTGATTTATCTGCGTTTGCCTCCGACTTAAACTGCTCACCCGAAACTAAATTCTCACAGCTGAGAGATTTAAGAAGCGGAGCAATTCCGTTTGCATAGCCGTCATTACCCTTTATTTTTATAAATCTTGATATTTCATAGTTGCCCGAGCAAAGAAGCGTATAAAGCAAATCGTTAAAGGGTGAAAGAATTTTACCTAAGGCGGTAGCGAAACCAACCTTATCGGTAACACCCCAATCAGTAAAGGTAAGGTCTGCTTCAGCCCAAGTATTAACCGTTGATAAAACAGCGTAAACCTCGGGATAAGCCTGAAGCTCTTCAGCAACCGCCGAAACTGAAATATTTACACCTATAGAGCTTAAAGTAGATGCATCCTGCTCCATTGAAGAGTAAATACCTACAAGAAGCCCTGACAAGCTCTGACTGTTATAAAGCATAGGAAATACGTTGTCGCTTAAGGATTTACCTGTAAGCAACGGAGCCGCATAATTTATTAGCTTATCTGTTGATATTACCGCTTTATCCGCCTGAGCCTTTGTTACCCCTTGAGGATAATCTGAGGTATAAGCAGCGGAAACCGCAACAGAAAAGGTTGAGCTTAAAACAAAGATACTCAGAATTACGCATATAAACTTTTTAAATTTATTTTTCATAATCATCACTCTGAATTATTTATTATTTTACACAATATATTTTAATACAATTATATGATTATATGTGAAAATTCAAGCCTATTCTCGCATATTACAAACAAATTATACAACACTTATTGAATATTTGTGTTACATTTTTGTTAACAAACGGAGGTATTTTATGAAAATCAAGCACTATTTCTTGCTATTTTGTTTGGTGTTTTTTATAACGGCAACGGGGTGTGCACCTAAAGAAAACGGAGATGATCTGACAGGCTTTTGCAACCGAATGAACTCATATAACGAAAGCTACTCCCTTTCCCCTGACGGCTACATTTTTGACGGTACAAAAAGCTCTTATACACGTTTTTTTGTTTTCGGGGATAATACTGAATTAATGCTTCAGTTTAAAGCTGATAAAAAAAACAGAATTCAACAAATGAACATAGCCTTAACTCCGCAAAAAAGCACAGCTGACAGCGAAGCTTATACATTCATAACGGACTGTATCAACGCATTTTGTAGCGATGAAAAAACGGCAGATGAATTAATTGAAAAAATCAATTTAGAAGCCACCTTAACAAACGTAGATTTTAAAACAAAAAGTGCCGAATACGGCAAGATATCCGCTAAAGCAGATACTACCAATATCGGCACTGTTATTAGCCTTTACAATGATAATTACATATTATCATAAAGACATATATTCTTTTAATTTTTCTGAAATTAATCTTAAAGCGTTTCCACGGTGGCTTAACGCATCCTTTTCTTCGGGTGAAAGCTGAGCGAAGCTTTTGTCACCGACCATAAAAAGAGGATCGTAACCAAAACCGCCGTCACCGATTTCTTCAAAGCCAATGTAACCCTTGCACTCACCCCTTGCGGAAATTATATCACCGTTAGGGAAAACGCAACAAACAACGGAAACGAATTTTGCCGTTCTTTCTTCAACGGGTACGTCTGAAAGAAGCTTGAGAAGCTTTTGATTATTTTTGGCATCGTTACCGTGCTCACCTGCAAAGCGTGCAGAATAAACACCGGGTGCGCCTACAAGGTAATCAACGGCAAGACCCGAGTCATCAGCAACGCAAGGCATACCGCTTTCGCGACAACCGCTCTGAGCCTTTAAAAGAGCGTTCTCATAAAAGGTTTCGCCTGTTTCTTCAACGTCGGTAATTTCAACACCCGCCTGCTCAGCTGTCTGAACGTCGATACCTAAAGGGGAAAGAATTCTGTAAAGCTCGTTGCGTTTTTTCATATTGTGGGTTGCGATTAAAAAAACTTTGTTTTCCATTATCTGAAGAACCTCCCGAAGAAGCCTTTTTTCTTTTCAGGTGCTTTTTCTTCCACCTTTTCTTCGGCTACCTCTTCAACCTCTACCTCTTCAATAGCTTCTACACTCTCAAAGGGTGTGTTCTGCTCCTGGGCATCCATAGAATCCTCAATTTTTTCGTTGAGTTCGGCTTCAATAACATCAACTTTTTCTTCTGTTTCGTCTATTTTCTCTTCAACAGACTCTTCGATTTCATCGATTTTTTCTTCAATATCTTCCTTGATATCTTCAAGCTTTTCCTCGATGATTTCGCCGATTTCCTCTACAGTATCTTCAATAGCATCACCTGCGTCCTCAAGCTTTTCGCCTAAATCCTCATCCTCTGCTTTAATTTCTGCAAAAGCCTCAAACAATTCGCTTACTGCCTGAGCAATTTCGGAACGCTCGTCTGCATTATTTTCTTCAGGAACATATTCCTCTCGAATTTTTGAAAGGTCAATTTCATCCTCTTCGTAATCCTCGGGAATATCGTTGAAAAGACCCTCTGCAAAGGCTTTAGGGTTAAAGGGCTGAAGGTCATCAATACCTTCACCGACACCTATAAACTTAACGGGCACTTTAAGGTCGTTTTTAATTGATAAAACAACACCGCCTCTTGCAGTTCCGTCAAGCTTTGTAAGAATAATACCTGTGATTTCTGCAATTTTTGCAAATTCACGAGCCTGATTAACAGCATTCTGACCCGTTGTAGCATCAAGAACGAGTAAAACCTCTCGGTCAGAATAAGGAAGTTCACGGTCAATAACTCTGTAAATCTTGCCTAATTCATCCATAAGATTTTTCTTGTTATGAAGTCTTCCTGCAGTATCGCAAATAATGATTTCAGTACCTCTTGCCTTAGCCGCAGAAATTGTATCAAAAATTACTGCAGCAGGGTCGGCACCCTCTTTGTGCTTTACTATATCAACTCCTGCACGCTCTGCCCATACGTCAAGCTGGTCAATAGCAGCCGCACGGAATGTATCAGCAGCGGCAAGAATAACGCTCTTGCCCTCTGCCTTATAGCTTGCAGCAAGCTTACCGATAGTTGTAGTTTTACCTACGCCGTTAACGCCTATAACAAGAATAACTGAAGGAATGGTGATAAGACCCATATCCTCACCGCCCTCAAGCATTTCAGCGATGATATCTTTTATTTCATCCTTAACGTCTGCAGGGTTTTTAAGACCTTTTTTACGAACGTTGTCGTTAAGTCTTTTAGTTATTTCGGATGCGGTAGTAACGCCTACGTCACCCATAACGAGTGCTTCCTCAAGCTCGTCAAAAAGCTCTTGGTCAATCGAAGTATAGCTATCAAGCACGTTATCAATAGCGCCTGACATATTGTTTCTTGTTTTTCTTAAACCGAAGTTTATTTTCTTAAAGATACCCAAAGGGATACCTCCTTTGTTGAGGATTAATTTATCAATTAAAATAAAGTAATTTTAATGTGGTGGATTTAACGTAAGATTGCGTGAGATTGGCTTTTTGTCACCGCCGTAGCGTACAAAGGTACGTGAGTTTGCGGTGACAAGAAGTCAAGATTGCGTAATATTACGTTAAATCAAATTTGGTTGCCATTTCTGCGGTTTTAAGTTCTAATAATTTAGATACGCCCTTTTCCTGCATTGTAACACCGTAAAGCATATCAGCCTCTTCCATAGTACCGCGACGGTGGGTAATAAGAATAAACTGTGTATTCTGGGTCATACGGCGAACGTAGGAAGCGTATCTTGCAACGTTAACGTCGTCAAGGGCTGCTTCAACCTCGTCAAAAATACAGAAGGGACAAGGATTGATTTTAAGGATTGAGAAAAGAAGTGCAATAGCAGAAAGCCCCTTCTCACCACCTGAAAGCAATGAAATATTCTGAACATTTTTGCCCGGAGGCTGAACCTTAATATCAATGTCGCACTCGAGAACATCGTTTTCGTCAGTAAGAACAAGCGAAGCCTTACCACCGCCGAAAAGCTCGGAGAAGGTCTGACCGAAGCTGAAATTGATTTTATCAAACTGCTCTTTAAACTGAACTCCCATTTTACCTGTAAGCTCGTTGATAAGCTTGATAAGCTCGGCTTTAGATTTTTCAACATCGTTAACCTGAGTATACATAAAGCTGTATCTTTCAGATACCTCCTTATACTCTTCAATAGCACTTACGTTAACGTTACCTAAAGCACGGATTTTGCCCTTTAATTCGTTAAGACGTTTTTTGGCATTAGGAATATCCTCAATAACGATATCAAGCTCTTCCGCCTCACGTCTTGTAAGCTCGTATTCGTCGTAAAGCTTGTTTGAGATATCCTCAAACTCTCTTTCCATTGTTTCTTTACGCTCTGAAAGACGAGCCTTTTCACCGCCTATTTTTTCGCGCTCCTCTGTTTTTTCTCTTTCGAGAAGACGAAGCTTACCGCTTTCCTGCTCGTATTGCTCGCGCTTGGAAATAAGCGTAGCGATTTGCTCCTTTGAAGCAGAGCTTTGAGTTCTCAAGCCCTCTGCTTCACCGTTGAGAATATCAATTCTCTCACGAATTTCTTCATTTTTCTTTTGAATTTCTTCTATCTCGCTATCAAGCTGAGAAAGCTTATCCTTATGGCTTGTGCTTCTGCCCTCAAGACGAGTAATTTCATCATTCTTAGATTCAATCTCTTTCTGTGCAGTTGCGATAACAAGATTAATATCCGCAGCATCGGCAGTAAGCTTTTCTCTTTTTTCGTGAAGACTTTCCCTATCTCCCGTAAGAGTTGAAAGCTCTGCTTCAACCTTTTCAAGCTCTTCACCTAAAACCTTAAGCTTTTCATTTGCCGAAGAAGCACCCTGCTTAATTGCTTCGATTCTTTCAAGAAGCTGTGATTTTTCTTCGTCTGCAAGAGCTTGTGTCTGAAGAGTGTTTTGGAGGTTACCTTTTCTTAAAGCTAAAACACCCTCAACTCTGATTTTTTCTTCTGCTAATGAAATAAGCTCTGCTTTGCAACCGTCATACTCTGCAGTAACTGAATTACAGCTTTCCTGCTGAGCTTCAATGTCCTTAAGAAGAATAGTGAGCTTTTCTTCAAGCTCAGTTACCTGAACGGTTAATCTTTCAAGCTCGTTACCACGGCTTAAAATACCTGCATTCTGAAGCTTTGCACCACCGGTCATAGAACCGCCGGCATTAACAACCTGACCGTCAAGAGTAACGATTTTGAATTTATAATTATACTTTTTAGCGATTGAAATAGCGGCATCAAGGTCCTCCGCTACAACGGTTCTGCCTAAAAGAGATTTTATAATCTCTGTATACTTTTTGTCATATTCAACAAGCTCAGATGCAAGATTTATATAACCGAAGCAATCGTCAAGACCTTTTTCGTCAATTACCTTACCTTTGATAGCGGTAAGCGGTAAAAAGGTTGCACGTCCCGCTCTGCTTTCCTTAAGAAAGCCGATAGCCTTTTTAGCATCATTTTCAGTTTCGGTGATAATATTCTGAATCTGTGCACCTAAAGCAGTTTCGATAGCAAGTGAATATTTATCTTTAGCGGAAATTATCTGAGATACGGGTGCGTGAATACCTCTGAGCACACCTCTTTTTACCTCTCGCATAACCGCCTTTACACTACCCTGATAGCCTTCCATATTCTTTTCAAGATCAGAGAGCATTGAAACACGTGATTTCTTTATTTCGATTTCATTTCTTAATGAGCTTTCCTGCTCTTTAAGCGCATTAAGCTTTTCCTGCCTTTTAGAAACGAGAAGCTCTATTCCTGAAATTGAGTTATTAAGCTCTGTGTTTCTTTCGGCAATTTTCTCAAGCTCACCTTCAGATTCCTTGCACTGTGCATTAAGGCTTTCTAAAACGGGCTTTCTTGCCTCGCTTAATTCGTCAAGCTGTGAAATTCTGCTTTCAAGCTCTTCAATTGAAGAGCTTGCAGTTGATGAAACAACTCTGTTATCTGCAATTTCAAGAGAAAGAGCTGACATTTTTTCGCTTAATTCAACGCTTCTCTGGGCGGATTTGCTGTTTTCGTCACTTAATAAATCAAGCTCACCTGTAAAGGATTCAAGCTCTTTTTTCTTTTCTTCAATTACTGATGTTAATTCGTCAATAACCTTTTTTGCATCCTCAATCTGAGTTGCGATTTCAGTATCAGTATCTGTTTCTTCAGTTTTCTCACGTTCGATACGCTCGATAGTTTCGTTATTATGAAGAATATCGTTTTCCTGAACTGCAATCTGACTTTCGAGAAGAGCCGCCTGCTCCTCAAGCTGAGAACAAGCTCGTCTGATTTCATCAACGTTTATTGTTATTCTTTGAGTTTCTGCAATAGCAGAATCTATTTTTTCGGTAATCTCTTCAAGGGATTTACAAACGTCTGTATACTGAGCGTCGGCAATAGTAATTTTCTTTTCCTGCTCACGTAAATCATTCTTTGTTTTCTCAATAGTGTAAAGCCAGATACCTATTTCAAGCTCTTTCTTTTCCCCTGCATACTCAAGGAACTTCTGTGCTTTTTCACTTTGAACCTTTAAAGGTCCTACGCGTGACTCAAGCTCAGTAAGAATATCTCTCAATCTTAAAAGATTTTCTTCCGCCTGATTAAGTCTTCTCATAGCGTCGGCACGACGGTATCTGTAATGAGAGATACCTGCCGCCTCTTCAAGCATATCACGTCTGTCTTCAGATTTACCTGAAATCAAGGTTTCAATTTTACCCTGACTGACCATTGAATAACCGTCTCTACCAAGACCGGTATCCATAAACAGCTCGTGGATATCGCGAAGACGAGCCTGCTCACCGTTTAATTTATATTCACTTTCACCTGAACGGTAGTAACGCCTTGTAACAGTTACTTCCTTTTTAGGATTGTTCAATGCCATATCGGAATTATCAAGCTTTAAGGTTACCTCAGCAAAGCCTACGGCACGTCGAGAATCAGTACCGCTGAAGATAACATCTTCCATTTTAGAACCACGAAGGTTTTTAGTGGATTGCTCACCCAATACCCATCTCATAGCATCAGAAAGGTTACTTTTACCGCTTCCGTTAGGACCTACAACGGCAGTTATACCCTTACCGAAATTGAGAACTGTTTTATCGGGGAAGGACTTGAATCCCTGCATTTCGATAGCTTTAAGATACATCTGGATTTCTCCGTTTCTTATTTTTCGTGTTGATTTTCTTATTCAACAATTATTTCGTATTGCTTTAAGGTTTTCATACCTTTGACGGTAGCTTCCCAACCGAGCCTTTTAAGAGCAATTTTGTTACTGCTTTTTTGACCTATCATTTTTGAAAGCTCCCTGTCATTCACATAGATAGTTATATTTTTCTTTTTCGTAAGAGAACACAAATTTGTGTTTTCCAAAGGGTATTTATCCTGCAATAAATTTATTGCTTCTTTTAAGTAAATTGCACTCTCGCACAATTCACCGAAAGCGGGGTGATAAGGGCCTGCAATATAACCCTCTTCAACGTTACCGCCCGAATGAAGACCTAACCTTATGACATTTATGCCGTTATCATAAAATCTTTTCAGTAAAACTGAACAGAGGTCAACTGCTTCTTCGACTGTTTGAGGGGTATATGTACCGTTTTTAAAGCTTTCGGCTAAATAAGTACCCTCAAGCACTATCGTAGGATAAATACGGACTGTATCGGGCTTTAAGGATATGATATCCTCTGCGGTTTTTAATGATTTTTCGGGTGTATCGCCTAAAAGCCCCGTCATCATTTGAAGACCTAATGAAAAGCCCATTTGTTTTATTAATTTTGATGCTTTTATTATATCGTCCCGAGTGTGACCGCGACGGTTCAATAAAAGCACAGAATCGTCAGTGCTTTGCGCACCTAACTCGATAGAGGTTACACCGTACTTTTTAAGCACGCTTAAAACCTCTTCATCTATCGCATCCGGTCTTGTTGATACTCTTATGCCGTAAAAAGAGCCGTTTTTCACGTACGGTACGGTTTCCTCTAAAAGAGCTATCATATATTCCCTTTCAATAGCAGTAAAGCTACCGCCGAAGAAAGCTATTTCAGTAGTTTCGGGGTTAACGTTATCCTCAACCGCTTGCTTCAAGGTTTTTGCAACGTCTTCGGGTGTCAGCTGTTTTACTGAGCCTGAAATAGTTTTTTGATTACAAAACGAGCATTGGTGAGGGCACCCTGCGTGAGGCACAAAAAGAGAAATGTTAGCGTGCTTCATTTTACATTTTTGAAAGAGCATCGCCTGCTGCGGCTTGCTCAGCCTCTTTTTTACTTTTACCCTCGCCTGAGCCTATAGCTTTACCGTTAAGCTTAACAACAAATTTAAAAACTTTTTCGTGGTCAGGGCCAAACTCTCCGATTTCCTCGTAAACAAGAGTATTTCCCTTTTGCTTTTGAATTTCTTCCTGAAGCAAGGATTTATTATCTTTAAAATTAGCTTCTCGTTTTACCGCATCTTTTATAAAGCTTAAAATATAGGGCCTTACAACGTCTATACCACCATCAAGATACATTGCTGCAATAACTGCTTCAAAGGCATCGGAAACGATAGATGGTCTGTTTCTTCCGCCTGTAAGCTCCTCGCCTTTTCCCATAAGAATAAAATCGCCTAAAGCAATCTTTTCAGCAAATTTAAAAAGTGATTTTTCGCAAACGACAGCTGCACGAAGCTTTGTTAAAGCACCCTCCTGACGGGATTTAAACTCTTCAAAAAGATATTCCGCAGTAACGAAGCCTAAAACAGAGTCACCTAAAAACTCAAGGCGTTCATTATCGTGAGGCAATTTATTTTCATTTGCATAAGAAGAATGGGTAAGAGCTCTTTCAAGAAGCTTTTTATCTTTAAACCTATACCCTATTTTTTCTTCAAAAAGTTGTAAATCCACTATTATTACCCCTTTTAAAAATCTATGCTTTTATAATAATCAAGACTGCGTTGTGCGATTCTCTCATAACGCTCTTTTTTATCCTTGATTGTTTCGCCTAACGGCTCAACTAAGCCGATAGCCGCACCCATAGGCTGAAAGTTTTTAACACTTTCGTCGCTTATATACTGTGACAATGCACCTAACATTGTTATTTTAGGTAACTTTATAGGCTCTTCACCGAAAAGTCTTCTCGCCGCATTGTAGCCTGCAAGAATACCGGATGCCGCCGACTCCATATATCCCTCAACGCCTGAAATCTGACCTGCGAAATAGATATTCGGTCTTTTGAGCATACTGAAATCATACGAAAGTAAGCCGGGTGAATTAAGGAAGGTGTTTCTATGCATAACGCCGTATCTTACAAACTCTGCATTTTTTAGTGCAGGAAACATTGAGAAAACTCTTTTTTGCTCAGGGAATTTCAAGTTTGTCTGAAATCCAACCAGGTTATACATAGTGCCGTCTTTATTTTCTTTACGAAGCTGTAGATTTGCCCAAGGTCTATGCCCTGTTTTAGGGTTTGTAAGACCAACAGGCTTTAAAGGACCGTATCTCATAGCATCCTTACCTCTTGAAGCGAGAACCTCAATAGGCATACAACCCTCGTAAACGTCTTTTCTCTTATCAAAAGAGTGAAGCTCTGCACTTTCGGCGTTTATAAGCTCTTCGTAAAAGCTTTCGTACTCTTCCTTGTTAAGAGGACAATTTATGTAATCATCCTCACCGCCTCGGTCATACCTGGACTGAGTAAAGGCATTTTCCATATCGATACTGTCAGCCGTAACGATAGGTGCCGCCGCATCGTAAAAGGATAAAAAGCTTTTTCCGCAAAGCTCTGCTACCTTTTCTGCTAAATCCTCTGACATCAAAGGGCCTGCGGCAATTATAACAACGTCAGCATCAGGAATTTCTGTAATCTCTTCTCTGATGAGAGTGATATTTTCGTCGTTTTCAATAGTCTGCGTAATAAGCTTTGAAAAAACATCTCTGTCAACCGCTAATGCCCCGCCTGCAGGTACTTGAGCAACGTCTGCCGCATCAAGACAAACCGAGCCGAAAAGCCTCATTTCTGCCTTTAGCATACCTGCCGCTGAGCCAAGACGAGCCGCCTTTAAAGAGTTTGAACAAACAAGCTCACCTAAATTTTCGTTTTTATGAGCAGGTGAAAACTTACAGGGCTTCATTTCATAAAGGATAACCTTTACCCCTCTTTTGCTAAGCTGATTAGCCGCTTCAACGCCTGCAAGTCCTCCACCTATAACAACTGCTTTTTTATCAGTCATCTTAATCTTCCTGTGTCTTTTTTGCATTTTTTCTTGCAGCCTTTGTTGTATAACCGCAAGCACTGTCAGGACAAGAAATCAATCCGCCTTTGCCCTTGAAAAGTGATTTACCGCACTGAGGACAATTTTCGCCTGTTGGCTTATCCCAAGTCATAAAGTTACACTTCGGATAATTACTGCAGCCGTAGAACTGATAACCGCGCTTTGATTTCTTACCTATTACCTGACCGCCACATTCGGGGCAGGTTGCTTTTGTTTCTTCAACAAGAGGCTTAGTTGTTTTACATTCGGGGTAGCCGGGACAAGCAAGGAATTTACCGAATCTGCCAACCTTAACAACCATATTTCTTCCGCATTTATCACATTTTACATCCGTGATATCCTCTTGAAGCTGAATTTTCTGACCCTGCATATCTGTTTTTGCTCTTGCAAGAGAATTTTCAAGGTCATCGTAATACTCGTGGAGCATTTCAATATAGTTACATTTACCTTCATCAATTTCATCAAGCTTTGTTTCCATTGATGCGGTGAATTTTGTATTAACTATTTTCTGGAATTTATCTTTAAGCAAAGCAGTTGTAGCCATACCCAGCTCTGTTGCTTTAAGAAGCTTACCGTCACGTTTAACGTATTCTCTCTTGATAATTGTGCTTACGATAGAGGCATAAGTACTGGGACGACCAACGCCTGTTTCTTCAAGCATTTTGATAAGAGAAGCTTCTGTATAATGTGAGGGGGGCTGTGTGAAGTGCTGATTGCCGATTACTTCTTTTGCTTTAAGTGCATCCCCTGCTTTTATTTCAGGGAGAGTGCTTTCGCCCTCTGCGTTATCGCTTGTATCCTCGTAAAGAGCAGTGAAGCCGTCAAACTTAACTGAATAACCGCTTGCAGAGAAAATACAATAACCGTCAACGCCTGCTTTTTCTGCTTTGATTTCTGCTTTAACCGTATCCTGAATGCAAGCAGCCATAAGGCTTGCTACGTATCTGCACCAGATAAGGTTATAAAGCTTATACTGGTCATTTGTAAGGCTCGACTTTGCAATAGCGGGTGTAATTGCAACGTTTGTGGGTCTTATAGCCTCGTGACCGTCCTGAGCACCTGCTCTTGTTTTAAAGTAACGGGGCTTTTCGGGAAGATATTTCTCGCCGTATTCCGATGCAATAAATTTGTTAGCATCTGCACGTGCTTCCTCTGAAATACGAAGAGAGTCCGTTCTCATATAAGTTATAAGACCTGTTGTGCCGTAGCCTGCAAGGTCAACACCTTCGTAAAGCTCCTGAGCAATCTTCATAGTTTTCTGAGCCTGGAAGTTAAGCTTGCGGGAAGCCTCCTGCTGCATTGAAGAGGTTATAAAGGGAGGTGCAGGCTGTTTCTTTCTTGTACCTTTTTTAACAGAATCAGCGGTAAAGGTTGCATCCTCTACTCTTGAAAGATATAAATCTGCCTGCTCTTTATTTTCGATTTTCACTTTACCGTTTTCATCCTCGGTAAGAGCTGCGCTGAAGGCTTTTCTTCCTGAAAGAAGCTTAGCATCTATTGACCAATACTCTTCGGGATTGAACTGTGCAATTTCGTTTTCTCTGTCAACAATAAGGCGTACTGCAACACTCTGCACACGGCCTGCTGAAAGACCACGTCTGATTTTCTGTGAAATAAAGGGACTTAATCTGTAGCCAACAAGGCGATCAAGGATACGACGTGCCTGTTGAGCATCAACAAGACCCATATCAACAACCTCTGGGTTACTGATACCGTTTTTAACGCTTTTCTCGTTGATTTCGTTAAATTTAACTCTGTTAGCCTCGTTTAAATCAAGACCGAGCACCGTTGCAAGATGCCATGAAATTGCTTCTCCCTCACGGTCCGGGTCAGTTGCGAGATAAACTTTTTCAGAATTATTAACCTTATCCTTTAAATCCTTAACAAGCTTTTCTTTGCCTTTTATAATTGCATATTTAGGCGCAAAATCATTTTTCACGTCAACGCTGAGCTTTGCAGCAGGTAAATCTCTGATATGACCCATTGAAGCTACAACGTCGAAATCGCTACCTAAATATTTTTTTATTGTTTTTGCTTTTGCAGGTGACTCAACAATAACAAGCTTTGACATTGTTTTCATCCTTCCTTAAATAATCTTATATTTCTTGCCGCTTACTAACTCAACTACTCCGAAAAGCTCAAGCTCAGTTAATGAAGCTAACACAATATTCATTCTCAATCCTGTTTGTCTTACAATATCGTCTATATGCATTTCTCTTTCCGACAATACTGAATAAACCTTTTTGGCATCGTCTGATGCTTCATCCGGTATTTCTTTTTTTACAACCGTTTTTTCTTCACTTACAGAGTTTATTTTCTCGCAAGTATTTGCTTCAGCTACTTTTTCAACGGTTTTTTCTGTTTTATTTTTTGGTTTTCTGTAGTTGACGTACTCAATTTTTGATAATGGCTCTTTTGCTTTATCAATATTCATCAAATCGCCGTATAAGTACTCGTATTCACTGAGTATATCCTCTGCAGAAAATACAGGCTTCGCACCGTTTTTTATAAGGTGATTTGTTCCGTCAAAGGAAGAACGGACAATATCACCGGGAACTGCAAAAACATCTCTGCCCTGTTCAAGTGCTCTGTCAGCAGTAATAAGAGAACCGCTTTTTACGCCTGCCTCAATAACTACAACACCTAAAGAAACGCCTGAAATTAATCTGTTTCTTATGGGAAAAGTAGTACGGCTTGCGGAGGCAAAGGGTTGATACTCAGAAACTACTGCACCGTAACGGGTAATTGCTCTTCTTAAAGAAGCATTTTCTTTGAGATACCCGAAGGATAAACCGCAACCTAAAAAAGCTAACGTTCTGCCCTTTGCCAGCATAGCGCCTGCATGAGCTTCGCTGTCTATCCCTAAAGCACCGCCGCTTACGATAGTTGCTCCCGATGAAGCAAGAGAAAAAGAAAGCTTCTGGGCAATTTCAATACCGTAGTTGCTTGCGTTTCTCGTACCGACTATACCGATGTTTAAGGTATCCTTTAACACAGAGCAATCACCAACACCGTATAAAACTAACGGCATATCGGAAAGCGTTTTTAATCTGTCGGAATATTCATCGGAATCCGGTGTTATTATATTATAGCCTTTACTGCGACACTCATTTAAAATTTTTAAAGTTTCTGACGGAGTTGATGAACGGAGTGCTTCAATTTTCTTTGCGGTAAAAAGACCTGACAAACGCCATTCCTTTGACCCTGCAAGATAAAGCTTCTCAGGTGTGGAAAAGTAAGAAAGAATTTCATCTGTTCTCGCACCCGCACCTAATGCATTCTGAAGCCAAATCCAATATTCAACAGGACATTTACTCATCTCATCATTTCCCAAATCATAATTGAGGCTGCCGCCGCCGCATTAAGCGACTCTGCTCTGCCCTTCATAGGAATTGTAACAAGCTTTGTTGCAGCATTCTGAGTTTCTTCGGTTATACCGTCACCCTCGTTGCCTACGATAGCAACAACGCCGCCGCTCATATCAACCTCAGTAATTTTCTCTGCATTTCTGTCAGGCACGCCTGCAAGAATTGTCATACCGTTTTCCGCAAGCTGTTTTAATAACGCCGGTAAGTCATCGGTAGTTATAACGTTGAGTCTGAAAAGAGATCCCATTGCTGCCCTTTGTGACTTAGGGTTATAAATATCACAACCACCGCTTACGATAACGCCATCAAGTCCGACAGCTTCGGCTGTTCTTACAACTGCACCGAAGTTTGACGGATTAGAAATGCTTTCTAAGGCGATATATTTCCTATTGTATTTTATTTTACCTATATTTGTATTTTTGTCAAGCATTTTACACAGGCAGAAAACCCCCTGATTACTCTTGGTATCAGACAGCTTTTCTGCTACATCTTCGGACACAACAAAGCAACGCTTGGCCTTCTCTTCAACCAAACGCACATAGTCGCTGTATTTCTCTATCGCTTTATCAGTAACGTAAAGCTCATTTATAGTTAAATCAGTCAAAGCAGCATCGGCACAAAGCCTTGCTCCTTCAACGAAAAATACGCCCTCATTTTTTCTGAAGGATGAGCTTTCCCTCACCTTTACGGCGTACTTAATTTTATCATTTGTTTTACTTGTAATACGTTCCGTAAAAAGCCCTCCTAAACATCTTACGCCCGACCATTCGCGGTCGGGCGTAATAAACAGTTATTAAAGAGCTGCTTTTGCTTTTTCTACGAGAGCTGCAAAGCCTTCGGGATCAGCAATAGCAATTTCTGAAAGCATCTTTCTGTTAAGCTCGATGCCTGCTTTTTTAAGACCGTTGATGAATGTTGAGTAGTTGATACCGTTCATCTTGCAAGCAGCAGAGATTCTTGTAATCCAAAGACGACGGAAATCTCTCTTTTTCTGCTTACGGCCGATATAAGCATAGTTACCGCTTTTCATAACAGCCTGTTTAGCTGTTTTGAAGAGCTTGCTCTTTGAGCCATAATAACCCTTAGCGAGTTTAAGAACTTTATTTCTTCTTTTGCGAGTCATCATCGCACCTTTTATACGTGCCATTATAAGTTACCTCCGATTACCAATTCTAATTATTTATAAGGAATAAGACGTTTAATCTGATTCTGATTTGTAACGTCAGCTACGCCGGTCTTACGAAGACCTCTTTTACGTTTTGTTGTTTTCTTGGTAAGAATGTGTGACTTATTTGCATGTGCACGGATAGCCTTACCGTTTTTAGACATTTTGAAACGCTTTTTTGCACCTGAATGTGTTTTGAGTTTGGGCATGATAAATCCTCCTTAATATTGCAATTACTTGGATGCCTTTGGAACAAGGAACATAAGCATTGAGCGACCTTCGAGTTTAGCGGGTTTTTCAACCGAACCGATTTCGGAACAAGCCTCCGCAAAACGTTGCATTATTACAATGCCGTTGTCGGTGTGTGCCATCTCCCTGCCTCTGAAACGAATTGACACTTTTACCTTATCGCCGTCCTTTAAGAAACGGAGAGCGTGGTTAACCTTGGTATTAAAGTCACCGGTGTCAATATTCAAAGATAAACGAACTTCTTTGATATCCATAACCTTTTGTTTTTTCTTTGCTTCTTTTTCGCGTTTAGCCTGCTCAAATTTGAACTTACCGTAGTCCATAATTTTGCATACAGGGGGAACTGCGTTGGGAGCAATTTTAACAAGGTCAAGATTACTTTTTTCTGCTAACGAGAGAGCCTCTTTTGCAGACATAACGCCAACCTGCTCACCGTCTGCAGAAATAACTCTTACTTCTTTATCTCTGATTTCCTCGTTGATTTGATTCTCCTTGCTAATACCTAAGCACCTCCAAAAAATAATGAAAAGCTCGAACGAAAAATTCCGTTCGAGCTTCAAAACGCAAATATTGCGTAAACAGTTGAAACTATTGACCAAACAATACCTCTCGTTTGGTGAGAACGGAATAGTTCTGCTTTATTGCCTTGATATAATATCAATTTTAGTTTCGTTTGTCAAGTGTTTTTTCAAATATTTTATCTACTCTGAAATCAACCTACAGGAGCTTCTTCGCCACTGCCTGTAGTGCTTTGGCTCTGAGCTGTTGTAGATTGAGCTTCAGTCGTTGTGGTTGTTGACTGTGGCTGTGTTGGCTCAGTTGTCTGAGGTTGAGTTGTAGTAGCAGCTGCAGTTGTAGATTCATCTCCGTACTCACCATAATAGTAAACGAGTATTGAATCCCCTGCAGAAAGTCTGCCATCGCTTGGTATTGCCGCCCAATCGTATGTTTTGGGGTCTTCGTAAACGACCTGATAAACAACAAGAGATTTACTTTCTCTGTCGGCAATATTGCCTGCAACGGTTTTAACGTTGTTAAAGCCTGCATCATTAAGAGCCGCTATTGCTTCATTCATTTTCATTCCTTCAACATCAGGAACTTTAAAGCCGTTACTAACCTTAACGGTAATATCTCTTAAGCCTTCAACCGATGAAATAGACGTACCCTTAGGTATATCCTGAGAAATTATAGTACCCTTATCCTCTTCGCTATCTACATACACAGTGTTAAAGGAAAGGACTTTTTTATAATTCTCATCCTTTTTAACCTCATCAAAAAGCTGACCCTTAAAATCGGGAACCTTTATTGAAACAATATCTTCTATCGTTTCAGATTCTTTTTCGGTACTGTCCAAAAATGCTGCCGTATTCTCTGTGGTAGAAGTGTCTTCTTCATCTTGAGAATTGCGGTTAATACCCACAAGAACTGTTATAAGAATAGCGAGGCAAAGTATGACGCTTATAACAAAAGCCGCTATAGTGCTCTTACGGAGCTTCTGAGGATTATCATCCTCATCAGAAGCATCCTCATCCTCATAATCCTCGTCATCCTCATATTCTTCATACTCTTCTTCGTCGTCAATTTCTTCCGCCTCATTGTTGGAAGAATATAACGAAGCTGAGCCTGCCGCCGCAGGAGAAGCAGATAATTCATCTCTCAACTGCTCAACGCTAAGAGTTCTTTCCTCGGGAAGTATCTGTAAAGCGTTGACCAAAGCATTTATTACGTATGCAGGTAACATTTCTGCAAACTTGCCGGGGATCATCAATTTATCGTTTGTAAGCCTTGAAGAAGCACTCATGGGAACGCTACCGATAAGAGTTCTGTAAAGAACTGCTGCAAAGGCATAAATATCTGTGCTTTCGGTAAGACCGCTACTGAAGCCATACTGTTCAACAGCAGCATAGCCGTCAAACAATTCACTTGTCATACCGCTTTTTTCACGGCGAACAGCCTCTATACAATAGCCTGTAATACGAAGCTTGCCTTTAGTATCAATGACAAGAGTTGTAGGCGATATACCGCCGTGGATAACACCTGCCTCGTGAAGCTCACTTAAAGCAGAAACAACGGGCATAAAAAGTATTCTTGCATCCTCCCAGGATATGTAACCCTGTTCTGTTTCAAGGAGATACTCTCTGAGCGATTGCCCTTCACCTAAATATTCACTTATTACGTAAACAGTGCCTAAATCCTCTACAATAGCATACACGTTTGTAAGAGCTGTATAACCCTTTAAGGAAGCAACGGCTCTCCAAAGCTTAAGGAAATCCTCTTTTATATCAATAAATTCGGAAGCCTTACCAACATTTACGAGGCAATAGTTTCCGTCACCTCTTGTAAGCATTCCCTCGGGGTAAAGCTCTCTTATGGTAACAGGTGTTTTCTTCTCTAAATCGAAGCCGTAATAAGTAGTACCCTCACTATTATTACCCACCATTTTACCGATAAGATATTTACCGCCTATAACGGTTTTAAGAGGAAGATAAGGATTAGATTGAGGTTCACTGTTTTCGTTGCGACAATAAGGACAAACGTTGTTGTCGCCTATTCTACGCATACAACGTAAACACAACTTTTCTTTTTCCATTATGACTTTTCACCTTAAGTAAAATATAAATTAATTAGTCGTTAAAATCAGGTCTTGAAGAAGCACCTGTGTTACCAAGGGCGCTCTTGATGCTCTGACGAAGACGTCTGATATCATTAACGCTGTTTGTAAGAGTTTCATCTGTATCCTTAATGATGCCTTCAACGTAAGCACTTGCATTTTTGCGGATATCGTTTGACCATTTCTCTGCTCTGAGAGTCATATCCTCAGCCTTTTGCTTTGAAGCTGCAAGAAGCTCCTCTGACTCTAATTTTGCCTGACGGAAAATATCTTCTGCTGCACTTTTTGCTTCTTTTGTAATCTGATGCTCTTCAATCATAATATCAGCTCTTTGACGGGCTTTGTTGATAATTCCTTCTGCCTCTGCCTGAGCCTGATCGAGAATATCGCGTCTTTCCTGAGCAATTCTTTTAGCCTGAGTAATTTCTTCGGGCATATGAAGACGAATATCTTCAATAAGTCTTGAAAGCTCCTCTCTGTCAATCATTGTTTTGCCTGTTAAAGGCATAACCTTTGCTTCATCGAGAAGTCTTTCGATATCTGCAAGTGATTTTTCGATAATACTTGTACCCATTAGATAACAATCCTTTCGTTTCTGTTTTGTTTATTTTCTTGATAATCTTTTTACTATATCGTCTCGGATTTCTTCGGGAACGAAGCTACTAACGTCGCCACCTAATCCGCAAACTTCTTTAACAACGCTTGAGCTTAAAAACATATGCTCGGCATTTGAAACCATAAATATAGTTTCCATATCAGGATTCAACTGCTGATTTGTAAGAGCCTGACGAAATTCATCGTCGAAGTCAGAAACAGCACGTAAGCCCTTAACTACTGCGTGCGCACCTTTTTCCTTAACGTATTCGGCAAGAAGCCCTGCATGAGTATCAACGTATACGTTTGGTAAATCCTTTGTGCAGCGTTTTATAAAATCTACTCGTTCTTCGGTTGTAAAGCTACCTACGTTTTTACTGTAGTTACGCATTACAACAACGATAACCTTATCAAAAAGCTTTGATGAACGGGTTATAATATCAAGATGCCCTATGGTAAGCGGGTCAAAGCTACCGGGACATACAACCGTTTTACCCATTTTAAAATTCCTTTCTATACACAGTCAATGCAATTTTACCGTATTTGTATCTTTTAGAAGTAAAGCCGTCAATAACTTCAGGTAAAACCTCTTCAGAAGCGGTTTCGCAAACGATAACGCCACCGTCGGCAATATGAAGCCTTACTCTTTCAATAGCTTCATTCATTAACCCTGCCCTGTAAGGTGGGTCGAGAAACGCAATATCAAACATCTCTGACGTTCTGTCAAGATACGAAAGAGAATCGCCGAGAACTGTTTTAGAAATATTTCTGAAGCCTGTTGCTTCAAGATTTTCTTCAGTTACCTGAATTGATGCTCGGGAAATATCAACGAATACCGCAGAAGCAGCACCTCTGCTGAGAGCCTCTATACCAAGCTGACCGCAGCCGCAGAACATATCAAGAACACGCCTGCCCTCAATTTCAAACTGAACGATATTAAAAATAGACTCTTTAACTTTATCGGTCGTAGGTCTGACACTGTCACCCTCAAGAGTTTTTAAACGTCTGCCTCTTGCAGTACCTGTAATAACTCGCATCAGACAACACCTCCGTAATTTAAAATAATCATATATCAAACAAAAATGTAAACATATGAAATCATTATATTATTGCATTTATTATGGTATTTTGTCAAGTTTTTTTGAGATACTATCTTCATTATTGATTCCCTTTAATATCTATGCTAAAATTGAGAAAAAGATTTTTTTGGAGTAAATTTATGGCTAAAATTGAAATAACCAATATGATTATGGTACAAAATCCCGATACTAAAGAAGTTTTGGTGCAAAACAGAGTTAAATATTGGTGCGGTGTATCCTTCCCCGGTGGGCACGTTGAAAACGGCGAGAGCATATATGACTGTGCAGTAAGAGAGGTTAAAGAAGAAACCGGTCTTGATATTGAAAAGCTTAAATACTGCGGTCTTATTCATTGGCACAACAACGAAACAAACGACAAGTATTTTGTCCATTGCTACAAGACGACAAATTACAGCGGTAATTTGTTAGATGCAACTGATGAGGGCGAAGTGTTCTTCACTTCTTTAGATAAAATAAAATCAATGAATTTTGCACCGAATTTTGATAAATATCTTGACTTCTTTTTAAACGATGATTTATCAGAATTGTTCTGTAGCTGGAACGAAAAAATGAAAGAAAACTGTAACGGCGAGCCTGAATGGGATTTTCAGTACAGATAAAATTTAAGTACACAGAATAAAGCAAAAAAACGGAGCAAGTTAAAAGAAAAGCTTGCTCCGTTTTATTAATTGTTTTATCAAATTAATAAAAGACACACTAAACGGATATGCTCAACCAAAAGTATACCGGCCCCGTTCCCTGCATTTCGACGTGTTTTTCTTGCATTTCGTCATTTTTGTTGACTTTTTTATGGCATATTTTACACTTTTATTGTAAATTGACTTGTTTTACTCTAAATGGTAAAATCGTAGTATAAGGGGTGATTGAATGAACATATTGCTTTGTGATGATAACAAAACTGCTTTGGCTGAATTGAGTACGGCAGTTAATAAATATATGGAAGAGCACCTTGTTAATTGCAATATAGTTGAAAGTGAAACATCAAGCGATGTTATAGAAAGCAATGTAATATTTGACCTTGCTTTTTTGGATATACAGATGGATGATGTTAACGGTATTAAATTAGCCGAGGTTCTTAAAAAACGCAACAAAAATATCATCATATTTTTTGTAACCAACTACAGCGAGTTTCAAGATGATGCTATGGATTTGAGAGCATTCAGGTTTTTTAATAAACCCTTTGATATTAAAAGACTTTATTCAGGTCTTGATAAGGCAATGGAGTTCCTGAACACAATGCTTGTTGATATTTATTTAAAGCAGGGTTCTGAACACACCAGGATTTCAGTTAACGATATATGCTACGTAAAACGTGAAAATCGCAAGACCACAATAGCCACGGTTAACGGTAATTATGTTGTTAAAGATTCCTGGGATGAATGGGTGAAAAAGCTTACTCAACCATATTTTTATATTGTTCACAACAGCTTTATAATCAACGTTCATCACGTTACTAAATACGATTATTCCGGAGTGTATGTAAACGGTGACAGAATTTCTGTAGCTACACGAAAACAGGCAGATTTCAGAAAATATTGGTTTAATTACTTAAAGGGGGATTTATATTGAACACAGCGATTTTAAATGTGCTTTTGCAGTTTGTTGAAGGTTTAATTTCCTTTGAATTTTATGAAAGTATAGCCCCCACAAAAAAGAAACTGCGTAATTTTGCTTTGATTACAGTCGGTTATATGATTATGTGCGCCATTAACCTTGCGTTCGATTATAATGTTGTTGTTAATTTAATTGCATTTGTAATATTTCATTTTGTATTCAATTTCACACTATACAAAAATAAAATAATTCCCTCGTTGATTTACACTTTTATTTTATATGCTGTAGTCTTTTTCTCTGAAGTTATGGTTATCTGGGTTGTTTCTGCATTTGCAGAAGATGAGTTTTATTCCTTTGTTGACAATTCGTTCCAGTATCTCATTGTTCTTTCCGTGTCTAAATCAACAATGTTTTTTATACTAAAAACCATTTCAAACATAATAACTAAAACTGTCAAAAAACAAAAAATATCATTTTTGCTTTTTCTTTTTCCTGCAATTCTTTTGATAACTTGTGGCGTTTTCCTTATAATTTCATTTTCTTTAGATTTATCGTATACACTTAAAATATTATTATCAGTATTATGCGTAGCGATTTTGTTAGTTGTTGTTGGTTCTTGTATGGTTCAACAACGAGAAACCCAAAAGGATGAAGAGTTAAGCGAACTCCGTGCCATTAAACAAGCCCAAGAAACAGATAACAAATACTTTGAAATTCTTGAACGACAAAACAATAACCTTATGGTTTACGCTCACGACACGAAGAATCATCTTCAGGCAATACGTAATATGACAGATGATGAAAGCATTATTGAATATTTAGAAAGACTGACTGACGATTTAAATAAATATAGTTATCACGCTTCAAGCGGTAATCATAATCTTGATGTTATAATCAATAAATATGTAACCGAATGTGAAATTAAAGGTATTGAATTCACTTATGATGTAAGGTTATCAAACCTCTCCGGTGTTCAGATGTTTGACCTTGTTTCAATTCTTGGTAATCTCCTTGATAACGCCTTGGAATCTGCCGAAAAATCTACAGGAAAATCAATTCATCTTCAAACAGACCACAGAAACACCTATGATGTTATCATAGTAACTAATAGTTGTGATACCAAACCCGTTACACAAGGAAATGCATTGAAATCAAGTAAGGCTAACAAAAAACAACACGGCTTAGGAATAAAAAGCATAAAATCTTCCCTTAAGAATTACAGTGGTGATTACAACTGGGAATACAATGAGCAAAATAAAGAATTTATTTCAACAGTAATGATTTTAAGAAAATAATTTATAACTGAATGCACCTGACTCAATGATGTGTCAGGTGCATTTTTCTGCGTTTCGTATCACTTTTTCTTGCGTTTCGTCATTTTAAAAGAAAAATTACAATTAAAATGTATAATAAAATTAGAACAAAAAAGTTGTTGTCAGTTCAACCTCTCTGGTTTAAGAGAGGGGGACCATTGCGAAATCAACTGTTGTTTTGAAAAAACTGAAATCCGGGCGGTTATTAAATATTAAAATAAAGTTGGGGCGAATGGTGGAGAGTTCCCGATGTGCACAAAAGCACATCGTGGAATCGTAAGATTCCATAGACACCAATTCATCCATAAATTTATCTATATTCAGGCGCAATAGGCAACCCTTTCTGACGCGCATCACAAACATTGTTTATGAGATAGCGAACATATTCAATATCCTTATTTACCTCGGTGTTTTCAAATCGCAATACATATATATCCTGACTTTCAATATAGGCTGTTCTTTTATTATCGTATTCAATATTTTCTTCGTAAAAATGCTGGTAACCGTCAATTTCAATTGCAAGCCGTAATTGAGGACAATAAAAATCAACAATATAGTTACCAATTATTCGTTGTCTGTGAAATTTAGGTACACGACCTTTAAGTATCTGATACCACACTTTTTTCTCTTCGTCGGTTTGATTTTTCCGCATTTCAACAGCATATTTCTTCAGGTTTTGATTTGTTGGTAATGGTTTACGTCTGTTCATTTTTCTTCCTTTGCTAATTCGTAAGGATGGTTTGTTACATTTGAATCTTACGATTCAACAACGCTGACGCGTTGGGAACTCTCCACCGCTCCGTCATACTATATTTTATAATATAATTTTAGGCTCGCTTGCCACAAATTGCAAGAGGTAAATAAATAAAAGGCGGTCCCCCTCTCTTAAACCAGAGAGGTAGGACCAAACCACAACTTTTTTTAAAAACACAAACAATTTCAGGAGGTAAAACAAATGAAGAAAATAATAAGCACTATTATATGCATATCTTTACTATCATCAATAATCTGCATTCCTGTATCAGCAACGGAAGAATTTGTTGTTTCAGAAAGCATAGAAGAATTCTGCGAAGATGTAAATGAAATGATAAAGGAATACAGTGATTCCGAGTTTGTTACTCCCGATTTCATTGAGGAAGAACAAACAACAGAAAATACCGAGCAAGAAATTGAAATAAATTACTGTCCCCGTCTAATAGTCCAGTCAGACAAACCAATTGATACATATAACGCCATTGATGTTGTAAGTGGTTTTTCTAATTTCCATATTGTTCAGTTTGAAAACGAAGATGATACAAACTACGCCTACGATAAATATAGAAATAATTCTGATGTTATTTCTGTTGAATATGATATTTCTTACAATGCATTTACATATACAACTGAAGATAATACAAAAAAGAATACCGAAATGACTTTTGAAGACTACGAAAATGGTTGGTATTTAAATGAAACGGGTTTAGATTATATTCTTAATAAATATCAAAAAAGTGAACTTCCCGAAGTTGTAATAGCTGTAATAGATACTGGTGTAGATTTAAATAATGAATATATTAGTGACAGAATAATTCCAACCAAATTCAATAATTCCGGTGAAGACGACCAAGCAAGCGAACAAGACTTTTATGGTCACGGCACAATGATAACAAGTCTAATAAAAAATTGTACAACTAAAAATGTAAAGGTTGCTAATTTTAGATGTGGAACCTCAAAAGGACATATTACAATGACATCAGCTTGTGCTGCAATAATGGCTGCTGTAAATTTTGGTGTTGATATAATTAATTGTAGCTTTACTGTTAGCAATACATTTGCTTTAGTTCAGGAAACTATAGATTATGCCTATGAGCAATCATGTGCTCTTTTTGCAGCAGCGGGAAACCGAACCGGTGACTTAGAATTATTTTCCAGCCCTTTAACAACTTCGGCTATCTGCGTCGGTTCATCCAACAGATTTTATACACCATCAAGTTTTACGGCTTGGGGAAAGTATTGCGATATCTTAGCCCCTGGTGAAGATATGCCGTTATATGATTTAAATAATGAAATCATATCAGTTGATGGTACTTCTTTTTCTTCACCGTTTATGGCAAGTTTATTTGCTATGCATTTATCAATATATCCAACAATACCATTCAAAGAGCGAATAAGAATAATAACTTCTACAGGAAGTGGATCTGATGAAGATTATGTTTCAGAATATTTTGGTAGCGGTATTGTAAATGTACCAAAACTCTTTTCGTTTAATGGTTTGGAAGAACCTCAATTTAATTATTCTGATGGTAAATATGTTGGTAAAGTATCTCTTGAAATCACGGCAGAAGATAGTTCAGATATTTATTATACAACTGATGGTACATACCCATCTAAAACCAATGGGAAACTGTATACAGAAACAATCGAGTTTGAGGATGATTGGTTGACCATCAGAGCCATAGCTTATAAAAATGAGCAAAGAAGCAATTTAAACACTTTAGATATTTGTTCAGCTGTACTTGGAACAGACGATATGTTTACTGTAAATGAAGACGGTGTTTTAACCGGATATACCGGTAAAGTTAAATACTTGAAAATTCCAGAAGTCATAAATGGTATAACAGTAAAAGAAATCTCCTTTTATAGTGGTTTTAACACAACAGAAATTTATGGAGTAATTCTTCCTGATACAGTTGAATATCTGGGGTGGACGATTGATAAATATGATAGACCTACCACATTAGAGGAACAAATCGGTGCTTTTCAATTAAATGAAACAATCGAATTTTTGGTTGGAAAAGGTATTAAAGTTCTAGGTTATTATGCTGTATCTCATATACCTAATATATACGAGGTTGATTTCCCTAATTGCGAAACTATTATGAGTCAAGCATTTACTGATTGCGGACTATTAGGTGCTCGATTCCCAAAAGTAAAGAGTATAGATAATCAAGCTTTCTACAATAATGTTAGATTAAGAGAAATATATTTACCCGAATGTATTGGTCTAGGGTATGGAACTTTTTATCAATGCTTACGTCTAAAAGAAATATATGCTCCCAAAGCTGATTATCTTCCATTACAAGAATTCGAGGAAAATAGTTTTACTCAAGATAATTCTAATGCAACAAGAAATCTGTTTTATGATTGCTCAAGATTAACAGAACTTGATTTACCAAACATTGAAACAATCGGTTATGGTTCGTTTACTGAATCATCTTTAAAAGAACTTGAATTATCGAATATTGAGTATATATATGATTTACCTGATACAATACTGTATAGGAGTGAAAGTTTAGGAAACGCATCTTATTTTTCTCCTTACTTTTATCCTATTCAGGTCACTCTTTCTCTCCCTTCAACTTTACAATACTGTATATCTGCAACCGATTACAAAAATGAATTTATTGAATATGTGGTTTACGGCACAGCGGGTAAAGGAAGCTATGCTGAGCAATGGGCAGAGAAAAATGGTGTTCAGTTCATAAACATATCGCAAGAAACTGCCATTGTTGAGGATATTGAGCCCATTTGGGATAAATATTCATACGAACCACTTGAATTTGATGCACGTGGTTTCAACCGAACTTATCAATGGTATGGTTCAAAGGATAAAATTCAAGGCAACTATGATGATAAACCTATAACGAATGCAACGGACAAGACATTTAATCCTGATAATTACAAGTCATACCCGTATTATTACTGCATTATGACAAGTTCGGATAAAGATGTTCAAGGTAAAATTACTAGTCAAGTTGAAATTAAAAGTTCTATGTGTCAGAACAGGCTTTATTATATGGTTTCACTTCCCAATACACACATTGATTTTGACAACTATTTAATTTATACCCAAACAACCGGCTGTAAGAATTTCTTTAATATCATTGAAATTCAGGAAAACACAAGCTATTCTTCTTTACCATCTTTGGTATATAAAGAATATTATTGGTATGGTACAGGTTCTGAGTTTGTTATATACAATGGAACAAAAAAAGAAAGATATACACTAATTGTTGAAGGTGATGTTAATGGCGATAGCGCTGTAGACGTATTAGATGCTTATCAAGTTTCGCTAGTCGTTAACGGACATACAGAATTAACTGACGAGTACTTACTTGCAGCAGATACAAATTCGGATGAAGAAATAACTGTTGAAGATTATGCTCAGGTTGTTAACTTGGTTTTAGCAGGATAGAATCAGATTTTTTTATGATATAAATAAAACCAGAGTAGGTATGGTTCCTGCTCTGGTTTTTATCTTTATTCACCCTTAAAGGCTTTTATAATTTCAATTGCATTTGCTTCTGTAATGCCCGGGACGCTCATAAGAGCTTCTTTATCGGCTTTACCGATAGCCTCTAAGGTTTTAAATTTAATCATAAGATTTTTGGCTTTCTTTTCGCCTATGCCTTTGATATCGGTAAGGGCGGCGGAAAGGGCTGATTTTGTATGTTTTTTGCGATGATAAGCAACTGAATATCTATGCACCTCGTCTTGTATATTCGTTACAAGGTTAAAGGCTTTTTTCCTTGAATTAAAATCTATCCTACCACCTGCGGTTGATATGGCAGAGGTTCTGTGTTTACTGTTTTTAACCATACCGAAAACGGGTACGTCAATACCGTATTGGCTAAGAAGCGGTAAGACCGCATTAACCTGACCCTTGCCACCGTCAAGAAGAATTAAATCAGGAAGTCTTCCGAAGCCTACGGTTACGCCCTGCTCTTTATGCTTATAATATTCATCAAATCTTCTTGAAAGCACTTCCTCCATAGACCTGTAGTCATCCTGCCCCGAAAAGCCCCTTATAGCAAAGCGTTTGTAACCGCTTTTTAAGGGCTTACCGTCTTTAAAAACAACCATTCCTGCAACGTTGTCGCTACCGCCAGTATGAGAAATATCGTAAGCCTCTATATACTCGGGAGTTGCCTTTAAGCCTAACATCATAGCAAGCTCCTCAAGGGCTTCTCTGCTACGGTCGTTACAACGGTATTTCTCGGTAAGCTTTTGCATTGCATTTGCTTTACACATATCAACAAGCTTTGCCTGCTCACCCTTTTGAGGAATTACTAAGCTGACGTTTGTACCTCTTTTTTCAGAAAGCCATTTTGCAATATTTTCACCGTCGGCAATTTCTCCGTCAAGCTCTATTCTCGGTGGAATTTTTCTGTTTAAAGAATAATAAGAGGTTATAAGCTCTGCTCTCATTTCAGCAATGCTTTCACCCTCGTCGGTAAAGAAATGCTCACTGTCAACAAGGCGGTTATCCTCAAACCTTAAAACTGCCCAGCAGGCTTTACCGTCCATAACAGACAATGCAAAAACATCCTGCACCTTATAGGTAGAAGAAACAACCTTTTGATTACTTCCTACCTTTTCGATACTACGGATTGTATCTCTTATTTTTGCCGCTTGCTCAAAATCGAGCCTTTCGGCAGCCTCTTCCATCTGCTTTGTTAAGTTTTTAATTGTTTTTTTACTTCCGTTTTGTAAAAAATCGAGAGCATTTTCAACGTTTTTTTCGTATTCGCTTAAGGGTAATTTACCCGAGCAAGGAGCACAGCAAAGACCTAAATGATAATTAAGACAAGGACGGTCTTTACCTATATCGCGAGGAAAAACCTTGTTGCAGGTAGGAAGCTTGAAAACCTTTTTTGCTTCCTCTACCGCTTTAGTAACCGAAAAACCCGCAGTATACGGCCCTAAATAATCAGAATTGCTATCATCCTTTTGCAATACGGCGTAAATATTACGCCAATTACCCTTTGTAATTTTAATGTAGCTGAAGCCCTTATCATCCTTTAAAAGAATGTTATATTTCGGCATATTTTGCTTAATAAGGCTACATTCAAGCACTAAGGCTTCAAACTCGCTATCGGTAAGTATATAGTCGAAATCCTCAACGTTTTCAACCATTTTACGCACCTTGTTAAGATGCTTTTCCTGAGCACCGAAATATTGACTAACTCTGTTTTTCAACGCCTTTGCTTTTCCGATGTAGATAATATTTTTGTTTTTATCCTTCATTATATAAACACCGGGGGTTAAGGGTAATTTATTGGCTTTATCCTTTAACCGTCTTAATCTTTCGTCCATACACTCACCTACCTTCGTTAAAATTTCATTTAATATATTCAATAGCTGAATACAAAGCAAAAGACCTTTCACCAGCTTAACTGTTGAAAGGTCTTTTCGTTGCTTGTTAATTTACAGTAATTATGCTTCAGCAAAGCCGCTTTCAACAAGAGCTACAAGAGCATTTACTGCCTGTTCTTCATCAACGCCGCCTGCGATGATGCGGATTTCAGTATCACCCATAATACCAAGAGAAAGAACACCAAGAAGGCTCTTAGCATTTACTCTTCTTTCTTCTTTCTCAAGCCAGATTGATGACTTGAATTCGTTTGCTTTCTGAATAAAGAAAGTTGCGGGGCGAGCATGAAGACCAACCTGATTTTTAACTGTTACATCTTTAACGTACATAATAATTCTCCCACATTCAAAATATATTTCTAACTTGTTTCGAGTAGAAAATTCCACTTATCACTTACTATATTATACCACCAAATTGATTTTAGTCAACGAAAAAAAGCTATCCTTTTAGTCAAAAATCAATAATTCGGTTGTAATACTAAACAAAAGAAAATATAAAAGCTTCGTTTTGTGCAAAATAACCACAATTGTAGATGCTTATTATTAAATATAAACAATTATTTATTTTGTATTCAATAATTCCTCTAAAAATGCTTTTTCTTTTTTGCTCAATTCAGCTTTTTCCAGAAGCTCGGGTCTACGTTCCAAAGTTCGTTCAATTGACCTTTCACGCTGCCATTTTTTTATGTTAGCATGGTGGCCTGAGGATAAAACCTCCGGCACTTCCATATTATGCCAGACAGGCGGTTTTGTGTATTGAGGGTATTCGAGTAAAGAGGAGTAATGGCTCTCCCCCATAAAGCCCTCGGGCTCTGAAAGCACACCCGGAAGCATACGGGCAACCGCATCAGCAAGAATCATTGCAGGCATTTCGCCACCGGTTACAACATAGTCACCGATAGATATTTCCTCATCAACGATTTCATCAATTACTCTTTGGTCAACGCCCTCATACCTACCGCAAAGAATTGCAATATTAGAAAGCTTTGATAACTCCTTTACTCTTTCCTGAGTAAGAGTTTTACCGCAGGGGGACATATAAATTAAATGCGGTCTTTCTTTCGTTTGCGAGCATACGTTCATAAAGCAATCGTATATGGGTTGGGGCATCATAAGCATCCCTGCACCGCCACCGTAGGGAGTGTCGTCGACCTGATTATGACGGTTTACGGCAAAGTCACGAATCTGATGGAAGTTGATTTCTACCTTACCCGAATTTCTTGCTCTGCCTATTATGCTTTCGCTCATTACCGCTTCGCACATCTGAGGAAATAACGTTAAAATATCAATTCTCATCAAAAAGCCCCCTGAGCGGACGTATATAAACCTTATCATCTGCTACGTCACATCTGATAACAACATCCTTAATTGCAGGTACAAGAACCTCTTTATCATCGGCTGTTTTAACGTACCATATATCGTTTGCGGGATATGCTTCAACGTCTTTAAGCTCGCCGTAGCAGATTGAATTGTCATCAGCATCAATAACCTTACAACCTATAAGCTCGCTTACAAACCATTTGCCCTCGGGAAGCTTTACGTCGCTACGTTTCATATAAAGCACGGTGTTTCTGAGCTTTTGAGCAGACTCTACAGTATCAATGCCCTCAAGCTTTAACACGGCAACATTGCCGTGAGGTCTGCAAGAAACAACCTTCACAGCTTTATCGCCCTTATCGTCAAAATAAAGATTTTTAAACTTTTTCACAAACTCGGGCGTATCGCACCAAGGATTAAGACGCACCTCGCCTTTGATACCGTGAGTGTTGACAATCTGCCCGATTTCAAGATATTCTTTAATCATTTCAAAATCCTAAATATATTATAAAACAACCTATTTTTAATTAGTAAAAAAAGACGCGTTGATTTTAGATGCAGAAGACGGAATTTTACACCGAAGGCGTATAAAAATACGCCGAGTGTGTAAAAAACGCCTTATGCGTTAAAAGCAACCTACCTTGCTTATAAAAAAAGACGCGTCGATTTTAGATGCAGAAGGCGGAATTTCGCACCGAAGGCGTATGAGATACGCCGAGTGTGAGAAAAACGCCTTATGCGCTAAAAGCAACCAATCTTAAATTAGTAAAAAAGACGCGTTGGTTTTAGATGCAGAAGACGGAATTTTACACCGAAGGCGTATAAAAATACGCCGAGTGTGTAAAAAACGTCTTATGCGCTAAAAACAACCGTCTTTTAATCAGTCGATATCGACCTGCACCTTAACATCTTTGCGGATAGCTGCGGCACGCATAACTGTACGGATTGCTTTCGCAATTCTACCCTGCTTGCCGATAACTCTACCCATATCGTCGGGTCCGACGTGAAGATGATAAACAACTACACCCTCTTCGTTGGGCTCGTCAACAGTGACCTCGACTGCGTCGGGGGCATCTACAAGGCCCTTTGCGACTGTTTCGAGTAATTCTTTCATCTTGGTCACCTAATTACTTAATGATGTTTTCTTTTTTAAGAAGGTCACGAACTGTATCTGTGGGCTGAGCACCGTTCTGAATCCATTTTGTAACCTTTTCTGCATCAATTTTGATTTCTGCAGGATTGCTGATGGGGTTATAGTAACCAACTTCTTCGATGAAGCGGCCGTCACGAGGATAACGTGAATCAGCTACAACTACACGATAGAAAGGTGCTTTCTTTGCGCCCATACGGCGAAGACGAATTTTTACTGCCATTTTAATTACCTCCGAAAAGTAAAATAATAATAAACTAATTTATATTAAACACTTTGTGTTTAAAAACTATATGAAGTTAGACTTCGTATAACGAAGTACTTCGTAATGAAGTTACGCTATGCGTAAATGAAGTTGTGCTTCGCACAAATGATGTTGCACTTCGTGCAAATACCAATGTAAGCGATGCTTACATTGGAAATCCACCCATGCCGCCGGGCATTCCACCGGGCATTCCGCCGCCCATACCCATACGCTGCATACGCTTCATCATC
>JAGBCU010000061.1 GCA_017937865.1 Clostridia bacterium
AGGAAAAAATGAAAGCTGAATTGCAGAGTATATACAAAACCAACTGAAAGAAGACCAAATGGGTGACCAGTTGACAATGAGTGGATATGGCCCGTTTACGGGTAGCAAGTAACAATCTTACGCAACTGGCAGACCGTACTTGTGCGTTTACGCATACGCGAAGAACATAGGGCTATGCCCGCATATGAAAAACCACCCGCTTGGCGGGTGGATGTTTATTATGTCGATTTATATTGTGATTCAGCAAATGAAAAAATATATCCAAAAATCACTATAATATATTATGCATTTTTTCTTTTTATTACAGTTGATTTTAGCGTGATTTTAGTGTAAAATGTATAAACGTAGGGGTAAAAAACCCACTTTTTAAATATTTTTTTGGAGGATTTGTATGAATTATAAGCTTACAAAGAAGCAAGCAAAGGAAATGCTTGAAAATAAACTTCTCCATTATTTCGGTACCTCAACAGAAAATGCAACCTATGAGCAGTATTATAAAGCCGTAACTATGATTGTTCGCGATATGATGGCTCAGGGTAGGGCAGAGTTATCAAAAAAAGCCGATGAAGAAGGCAAAAAGCGTGTTTGCTATCTTTCAATGGAATTCCTTATGGGGCGTTCTCTTAAAAATACACTTTTTAATCTTAATCTTACAAATACATTTGCGAGTGTTCTTAAGGATTACGGTATTAAGCTCGATAATCTTTATGAATGTGAGCCCGATGCAGGCTTAGGTAACGGCGGTCTTGGCAGACTCGCAGCTTGTTATCTTGATGCTCTTGCAACTCAGGGCTACCCCGCAAGAGGCTATTCAATTCTTTACGAATACGGTATTTTCCGTCAGAAGCTTATTGAGGGCAGACAGACTGAACTTCCCGATAACTGGCTTCCCGGCGGTGAGGTTTGGCTCGTTCCGAGAGAAAGCAGTTCAGTTAACGTTTGCTTTGAGGGCTACGTTGATGAAATCTGGGATAACCAGTATCACCACGTTGAAATTAAAGACGGAAACGTTATTCAGGCTGTTCCTTACGATATGTTTGTTGCAGGTAAAGACGGTAAGGGCGTAAGCTGTCTTCGTCTTTGGAGTGCAAAGGCTCCCGAGTTTGATATGAAGTCCTTTAATCAGGGCGACTTTATGCGTTCTATGGAGCGTCAGGCAATGGCAGAGGTTATCAGTAAGGTTCTTTATCCTATGGATAATCATCCCGAGGGTAAATCCTTAAGACTCCGTCAGCAGTATTTCCTCGTTTCTGCATCAGTTCAGGATATCGTTCGTCATCATCTTCGTGAATACGGCACGGTTGACAATCTTCCCGAGAAGCTTGCAATTCATATTAACGATACTCATCCTACAATGGCAATTCCCGAGCTTATGAGAATTCTTCTTGACGAGTGTGGCTACGGCTGGGATGATGCATGGCGACTTGTTACAAATACGGTTGCTTATACAAACCATACCGTTATGAGTGAGGCTCTTGAATGCTGGAGTGAAGACCTTGTAAAACGTCTTATTCCCCGTATATACGACATCGTTAAAGAGATGGATAACCGCTTCCGTGCTTACGTTTGGGAGTCAACCCACGATGCTGATTACGTTGAAAGAACAGCTATCATATCAGGCGGTGCAGTAAGAATGGCAAACCTTTGCGTTGCCGCTTGCCACAGCGTAAACGGTGTATCTGCTCTTCACAGCCAGATTCTTAAGGATAGCCTTTTTAACGATTTCTATAAGCTTACACCCGATAAGTTTACAAACGTTACAAACGGTATTGCTCACAGACGTTGGTTGTGTCAGGCTAACCCCAAGCTTACCGAGTATCTTACAGAGCTTCTCGGTAGCGATAAATTTGTTTACGATGCAGAGTATCTTTCAAAGCTTGCTGATTTCAAGGATGATGAAGAGGTTCTTAAGAAAATCGGCGAAATCAAAAAAGCAAACAAAGAAGCTTTCGCAAAGCATATTCAGAAAACTACAGGCGTAAAGCTTGATACAAACTCAATCTTTGACGTTCAGGTAAAACGTCTTCACGAGTACAAACGTCAGCACCTTAACGCACTCAATATTATTTCAGAATATCTTGCGATAAAAGAAAATCCCAACGGAAACTTCGTTCCTAAAACATATATTTTCGGTGCAAAGGCTGCTCCCGGTTATTACGTTGCACAGAGAATTATCAGTATGATTCTCGCAATGGGTGAAATGATTGATAAGGACCCTGACGTAAAAGGCAGACTTAAAGTGCTTTACGTTGAAGATTACAACGTTACAAATGCTGAAAGACTTATGCCCGCGGCAGACGTATCAGAGCAGATTTCTCTTGCAGGTAAGGAAGCAAGCGGTACAGGTAATATGAAGCTTATGATGAACGGTGCTATTACTATCGGTACTCTTGACGGTGCAAACGTTGAAATTCACGAAGCAGTAGGGGACGATAATATGTTCCTCTTCGGTATGAAAACACCCGAGGTTAACGAGCTTCGTAGCAGAGGCTATAATCCTCAAACTTATTATAATAATAACCCCGAGCTCAGAAAGGTTATCGATTTCATTTTAAAGGGCGGAATCGACGGTAAAGACTTCTCTGATATTGCGGGTACGATTATTCACCACGATCCCTTTATGGTGCTTGCTGATTTCGCAGATTATCAAAGAGCACAGAAGAAGTTAAGAGAAACCTTCCTCAACGAAAAAGAGTGGAACAGAATGTCACTTCTTAATATTGCATATTCAGGCAGATTTGCCGCTGACAGAGCAATTAACGAGTATGCACGCAATATATGGAATTCACAAAAAATGTGGTGATTTTTGGTCTTTTTGACGAAAATAGTTATGTCAAGTGCATTTGAAATAAAATGCACTTGACATTTTTCTTGTTTTGAGGTAATCTTAAAATACTGAAAAATAGTGTGGTATTGTCTTAACAGTACACAAATTTGAAAGGGGTATTATACCAATGAAAAACACAGATATGAAGGTAATTGCTATAATTCTTACTGTAGCTCTTTGCCTTACTGTTCTCACAAGCAACGTAGTTTCAATCGCTTCAGTTGTTATCCTTGCAAAGGGTTCAACAGGTGCTACTGTTGAGGCAGGCACAAACGCAGGTACAAGCACAGATGTTGACGCACCCGCAGGCAATGCAGGTACTCAGACTCAGACACCCGCAGGCAACAGTGGTAGCACAACACCTACTCAGGCTCCCTCAGGCAACACAGGTGCAACTCAGGCTCCCTCAGGCAACACAGGTGCAACTCAGGCTCCCTCAGGTAACACAGGTGCAACTCAGGCTCCTGCAGCAACCAACGGAATTGATGCTGAAGCTCTTGCAATGTTCCAGAAAGCTGCAGCAGAAATCAATGGTTCAGGTGCAGCTGGTTACACAAAACTTAGCTGGCAGGAAATCAAAGAGTTCAAGGCAAGCGACAATGCAACAGTTAACGATGCACTTAAAGGTCTTATCGGTAATTTTATGACTTCTAAAGAAAAAGCAGAGCAAGACCCCAAGATTTCTGACAAAGGTTCAGAAGATGCAATGCGTCGTTTCCCCGCAAGTAACTGCTCACAAGATAAGATCAAGAGCGTTACAAAGAAAGAGGCTAACGGCAACTACATCATCACAATCGTATTAAAAGATGAAAATAACCTTACAAAGGCTGATACAGATGGTCTTAACGTTATGTCAAGAGATATTCTTTATATCGAAGATGTTAAGGACACTGTTAAAAATGATGCCACAGTTAGCAAGATCGTAACAGATCTTAAAAAGGCTGAGATTAACTATAAAGAATACACAATTACAGCTGAAATGACAAAAGACGGCAAATTTGTTAATGTTACTCACTATTGTGAAGCTGAACTTGCTGCAGATGCTGATGGTAAGGTTCTCGTTGTTCCTTTCTCTGTTAGTGGTTCAGGTGTATTAGCTTTCAATGTAATCTACAAAGATTTCAAATATTAATTTCTAATATTTCGTGCACACCGACCCGATTATTTGGGTCGGTTTTTTTATCGTCGTTTTTTCCATTTTTATATTGACTTTTTGCTTGTTTTAAGTTATCCTTTATACATATAGGCGAAATGCCTTTGAAATTCGAAAGGAGATTATTCCAATGAGTAATTCAAACATCAAAGTAATTGCTATAATCGCAACTATCGTTCTTGTATTTACACTTATTACAAGCAATGCGGTTTCAGTAGCATCAGTTATTTTCCTTGCAAAGGGTACAACTCAGACTGGTACTGTTGCTGATACAAATAACGATGCAAACGTTAATACAAATAACGGCGCAAGCAACAATACAAATACTCCTGCAAACAACGGCGGTAATACAGCTGCTACACAGGCACCCTCAGGCAACACAGGTGCAACTCAGGCTCCCGCAGGTAACAACAATAGCGGTAGCACAGCTACAACTGCTCCCGCAGGCAACAACAACGGCGGTGCAGCAGCTCAGTCAAAGAGCAACGAAGAGGTTCTTAAAATCTACACAGACCTTATGAACAAAGCTAAAGCTGACAAGCCCGGTTACAAAAAGGTTGAATATCAGGAGCTTCCCGGTGACGCTGCAAACCGTCAGATTTCAAAGGGTGAAGGTCTTGTTGGTGTTCTCCTTAAACTCGTTACAGATACACTCGACCTTTTGACAACAAAGGAAGAAGCAGAAGCTGATCCCGAAATCGTTGAAAAAGGTGGCGATATGAGATGGTTCCCCGTTTACAAATGCGAAAAGGGTTGCTATCTTACAGATGTAAATGCTATTGAAAGCACAAAGTACGAAGACCTCGGTAACGGCAAAGCAAGAATCACAATCGTGCTTAAGGATGAAAACAACCCCGAGCCTATGGCTGAAGGTGCAACAACATCTCCCAGTAACACAGGTGCTATGTTCTCACCTCTTTCAAAGGCAGATATCGATAACACTATCAATGGCGGTGCAGTTCAGGCAGTTATTAAGAACGTTACATACAGCCTCGTTTACCACGATTGTAAAGCTGTTGTTGAGTATGACACAAACACAAATCAGATCATCAGACTTGAGCAGTATATGAACGTTGCTATTCAGGGTGGCGGTAAGCTTGTTTTGTTGGGTGAAATTAAAATCGACAAGCAGGAACTTTTCAATACAATGATTATCTCTGATTTCCAGTATTAATTGAAATAATCAAGCCTCTTCGGTTATCCGAAGAGGCTTTTTCTTATACTCAATATTTCTTCTTTAGCATTTACAAATCAACGCTATTATGCTACAATTATATATGTAAATATAAATTCATTAAGGGGATATAGGCGTGTTATTAAAAATACTTTTTGGTATATGCTTGCTTGTTCTCGTTTTTTGTGTGCCTTGGTATTTAAAAGCACTTTGGCCCGAAAAATGCAGAAAATCACTTATTTTAAAAATGATATGCTCTACGATGTTTGTTTCGATAGGTGTACTGTCAATACATATATCAGGCAATACGTCAACCTATGCAATTATAATGATTATTGGTCTTGTTTTCGGTTGGATAGGTGACTATTTCCTTCACGCAAAACCCTCGGATGCATATTTTGTAACTGGCTTTTTAACCTTTCTTATAGGTCACTTCTTCTATATAGGTGCTTACGTAAGAACCTTGCCAAAGCTTTTCCCTGATTATGAAATGATAAACGGTATTGAAATAGCCGTTGAAGTGCTTTTTATTGCACTTGGTTTGGTTGCCTTAAAGGCCTTTAAAGTAAAGCTTAACCCTATAATTCTAAAAATAGGCATTTATTTCTATTTTGCTATAGTTACTTTTATGTTCATCAAGGCATCTGCTTTAGGTTACAACTATTATAAAAGCGGTGCGCCCTACGGTATAGTTGCATTTGTTTTATTGAGCCTTGGCTCTTTATTCTTTGTTCTTTCAGATGCAACCTTAGGTATAATTTCTTTCGGCGGTCAAAAGAAAAATTATCGCTTAAAAATATTTAATATTCTTACATATTTCTGGGGTCAGGCAATGCTTGCATCTTCAATTTTATTTATAGAGGCTTAATTTATGTTTGATGAAATTTATAACCGTAAAAATACAGGCTCTTATAAATGGGATACAATAGTTCCCGACGGTGTAATTGAAAGAGGAGCTTATCCGCTTTCAGTTGCAGATATGGAATTTAAAACACCTGAAGAGGTAAGAGAAGCTGTAAAGGATTTTACTGATAAAGGCTTCTTTTGTTATACAAGCGGTGACGGGGAGTACAGAAACTCCGTAAAAGGTTTTATGAAACGCCGTCACGGTTTTGAAATTGAAAATGATTGGATAACCTGCGTCGGCGGAGTTGTTTTTGCTATAAATACGGCAATAAGAGCCTTTACTGAGCCCGGTGACAAGATTATAATACAAACACCGGTTTATTATCCTTTCTCGGCATCTATTATAAACAACGGCAGAGTTGTAGCTGATAATCCTCTTGTTGCTGTTGACGACAGTTATATAATCAATTTTGACGAGCTTGAAAAAATAGCATCAGAGCCTGACGTTAAAATGATGCTTCTTTGCAGTCCTCACAACCCTGTAGGCAGAGTGTGGACAAAAGACGAGCTTAAAAGAATAGGCGATATCTGTTTAAACAACAACGTTATTCTTATAAGTGATGAAATACACTTTGATATTGTAAGAAAAGGTGTAGAGCATACGGTTATTTATAACGTTGATGAAGAGTTTAAAAAGAATACCGTTATTTGTACGGCGGTCAGCAAAACCTTTAACCTTGCAGGGCTTGGTACTTCAGATATTATTATTGCTGATGAAGCATTAAGAAATAAATTCCAAAAACAGCTTTCAACAGACGGGTATTCATCAATAAATTGTGTTTCAAGACCTGCAACTATAGCTGCTTATACTCAGTGCGATTATTGGATAGATGCTATGAATGCTTATGTTGAAGATAACGTGAATTATGTAAAAAGTATTGTTGACGAAATTCCTCAGATTAAAATGTGTAAATGCGAGGGTACGTATCTTGTATGGCTTGATATGCGAGAATTAAAGCTTAATGACGATGAGCTTGATAAATTCCTTGTTGAAAAATGCGGTATTATTCAAGATCCGGGCTTTTGGTTTGGCGAGGGTGGTAAAGGCTTTTCAAGGCTAAACGTTGCCTGCCCTCGTAAAGCTTTGGAAAAGGCTATGGAAGCCTTGAAAAATAAAGTTTTAAATGGAGAGTATTAATTTTATGACTAAAAAAGTTTTAGCAGTTTTATTGTCTGTTTTAGTGCTTTTTACAATGTGTGCTCCCGTAGCTTTTGCAGAGGCTGAAGAGGGGGAGTTAGAGCTCACTATTGACGTTAATGAGCGTTATACTGATATTGCCGAAGAGGCAGAGAGCGACAATTTATTCCTTTACGGTGAAATAGAGCAAGAAGAAAAAAATGCAAAAAGGAATACATATATAGCTGTTTTGTCCGTTGCGTTAGTAATTGCAGTTATAATACTTGTAATTACTTTGAGGCGTGTTCCTAAAGAAGAGGATATAGACGTATCCGGTGCTGAAGAAAACAAAAATAAGAAAGAGTAATTATGAGAAGAATTTTAAGTAGGGTAAGAGCTGCTGTCAGCGATTACGGAATGATAAAAGACGGAGATAAAATTGCTGTAGGGGTTTCGGGTGGCAAGGATTCTCTTATGCTTTTAAAGGTTCTTTGCGAATTAAAAAGATTTAATTCTGAAAAATTCGAGTTGGTTGCTATAACTCTTGATATGCGTTTTAACGGCAAAGACGGTGATTTTTCAGGCATCAAAAAAATGTGTGATGAATATGGTGTCGAATACGTAGTTAAACCCACAGATTTATATGAGATAATTTTTAATATAAGAAAAGAAGCATCTCCTTGTTCTTTATGTTCAAGAATGAGAAGAGGTATTTTACACGACACCGCAAAAGAATTAGGGTGTAATAAAATTGCCCTCGGTCATCACCTTGATGATGCCGCAGAAACCTTTATGATGAATCTTCTTATTGAAAGCCGAATCGGTTGCTTCGCTCCGGTAACTTACCTTTCAAGAAAAGATATAACTATGATAAGACCTTTAGTTTACGTCAGAGAAAGAGAAATTGAGCAAAGTCTTGAAAGGGTAGAATTACCCATTATCAAAAGCGCTTGCCCTGCCAATGAGCATACAAAACGTGAGGATGCAAAGCTTCTTTTAAGAGAGTTATCAAAAACTTACGGCGACGTTCCCGAAAGAATTGTGGGCGCTCTTCAACGGGGTGCCATTGACAGATGGGAAAAATAGTTTACAAAAAATAAAAAACTTAGAAGCTCGATTGAACTTCTAAGTTTTTTTGCGTTCATTTATCAATTATCAATATCCGAAGTAGTGCTCAAAATAGCTGCTGAACGGGTCTTCCTGTTGCTGTTGCTGTTGTTGCTGTTGAGTGATGATTGTTTCGCCTTTATCTTCAACAAGCTTAACCGTTGCATCAAATTTATTTGCTACTCTTCCGCTATTATCAAGACGGCAAATGGTAAGAGTAATTGAATCTCCGACCTTTGCATTTTCAATAACCTCAAGAAGAATGTCAGTTGAATCGAGAGGAGTGCCGTTAACACCCGTAATGATATCACCAACCTGAACACCGTTATTAACAAGGTCGTTGTTTTCTGCAATAGCCGCAATAACAATTGAGCCGTAAGGAAGATTATTCTGCCATGCAATTGCAGAATACGTATAGTCGCTTGCTACGGTGTAGTAAGAAATACCGAGCATAGGTCTGTTTGTTACGTAACCGTTTGCAACGATTTCGGTGTATATTTCAAGCATTGTATTTGAGGGAACAGAGAAGCCCATGCCTTCGTATTCTGTGCTTGATATTTTTGATGAGTTAAGACCTATAACCTGGCCAAATTCATTTACAAGAGCACCGCCGGAGTTACCGGGGTTAATGGCTGCTGTGTGCTGAATACAAGGAAGGTCGTAAGCACTTGCAGATGTTGAAATGGGTCTGTCAATGGCGCTGACCATACCGGGTGTGAAAGAACCGAAGAAAACAGTACCGCCGGGGTTACCGATTGCGTATACATTTTGACCAACCTTAAGATTGTCGGAGTTGCCGAAAACGGCAACCTTAAATCCTGTTTTTTCAACTCTTAAAACACCGATGTCGGTTTTGGTATCAAAGCCGACAATTTCAGCATCTATTTCAGTTTCATCATTAAACTGCACTTGAACGCTTACGCCTGAATCTGAAATAACGTGAGCAGCAGTAATTATATAAGTGTAGGTGTTTATGTCATCTTCGCCTACAATAATACCTGAGCCTTCGCCAACCTTTTGATTCTGAGCGTAAACAATAACTCCTACGTTAACGTCTTTAACTGATTCGTAAATTTGCTCAGGAGTCATTTGTCCTTTACCTGAATATTCGTCAAAGGTAACAGGTGAATCTTCAACGTTAGGCTTCGCACCGCTTATTGTTGAATCGTCAGTTTTATCGTTTTGCTGTGTAGATGGTTTTTTAGCAGTGTCACCATCAGCAAAAGCACTACCTATAGCTATTGAAGCAACAACAATGCAAATACAAATAAGCACAGCAAAGACTTTTTTACCTGTATTATTCTTTTTTTGTGATTTTGGGGGATAATAACCCATTTGAGAATATGATGGGTTAAACTGAGGGCCATTACCGTACCGGTTGTTTTCCTGATTATTATAACGGGGTGGCTCGGGTCTTTGGCTATATGCTCCTTGAGGCGCACCGTAAGGCGTTCCGTTGTAGGAATTATTTTGTTGAGGCTTAGGCTGATAGCTTTCGTATGCGCTTGAGCTTATAGGTGAATTATAAGGGGCGTTGTTTTCGTTAGCTTTAGGGGGAGCCTCGCTGCGATTTTCAGAATCGTTGTTTTGGGGTGTGTTGAAGATGTCGTCCATATTGTCCTCCGATACGAATATTGATAAATTAAATTATTATTTGGGAAGTTTAACTGTGAAACGGGTGAAATTATCCGGTTCACTTTCTGCGGTTATTGTTCCGCCGTGAAGGTCTATTATACTTTTTATAAGGAAAAGACCTAAACCTGTACTTTTAACGTCAGTACTTCGTGATTGGTCAACTTTATAAAATCTTTCAAAAACCTTGTCGATATCCTTTTTAGGAATACCTTTTCCTGAGTTTGTTATTGAAAAATAAATATAGTGCTTATCAGATGCGGCGTTTACGAGAATTTTACCGTTTTCATTAGTGAATTTAACTGCATTATCAACAAGGTTATAAACAACCTGGTCAAGCATTGCACTGTCACCGTGAACTAAAACCTTTGGTAAATCATCGAAACCGCCAACAAAAATATTTTTCTTTGATATGAGCTGTTCGAAGCCTAAAAAGGTTGTTACAAGCTTTTCTGTTATATCAAACTGCTCAACTGTAAGCTCTACGTTACCTGTTTCAATTTTTGATATATTGAGCATTGTTGTAACCATTCTTGAAAGTCGGTTTATTTCAGAAGCAACAATCTCTAGATAATATGACTGCTTTTCTTCGGGAATTGTACCGTCAAGTATGCCGTTTATAAAACCGCCTATAGTAGTCATAGGTGTTTTGAATTCGTGAGAAACGTTAGCAACAAAGCTTCTTCGTGAGTTTTCAAGCTGTTCAAGCGAGTTTGCCATTGAGTTGAATTTGATTATCAACTCTGATAGCTCATCTCTTGAATGGATTTCAGGCACTCTGTATGAGAAATCTCCTGAGCTGTAGCACCTTGTAGCAGTTTCAAGGTTTCTTATAGGCTTTGCAATTCTGCCCGTAAGAATATACACGGCAATTGTAACAAGCACAAGAGCGATAAAGGCTGCAAAAAGGAACATTTTAAATATGTTCATTAAATACGCTACAACCGTGTTTGAAAGAGGTGAGGCTGTAATTGCTGCACCTACAAAAGTATCATTGGAAAAAATTGGCTCAATAGCTATAGAGTGAATGCTTTCGTAAACAGAGCCTAATGTAGAAAATTCAGATATACCGTGTCTTTTAACCTTTTCAATGTATGATAAAGGAATTTTCATATCCTTGTGTATTTCGCAATCCTCAGAGCTTAAACTAAAGCCTGACAGCGTTTCGGGGCAGGCAATAACAACGCCTTCGTTGTTACAGATGTAAACGTCATTCCCCGAACAATCTGACATAATATCAAGAGTTTTTAAAACAACGAGAGTTGCACCCTCAGGATTATTTTTCGCAGTAGGGGAATTAAGTAAATCAGTCATTGTTGTAGCGATTTTTTTTGAATAAAGGGCGGTGTTGTCTATATTTTCTGTTCTCAAAAAATTCGTGACAAAAGCCATAAGAGCAACGCCGATTATAAAAAAGCTTACTAAAACAATTGCTGAAAAAATGCAGAAATACTTTAAAAAGAAAGTTCCTTTTTTTGAGTAAAAACGAGACATTTTATCACCGTATTATTTGGTTTCAAATTTATATCCGACGCCCCAAACGGTCTTTAATTCCCATTTATCTGAAACGCCTTCAAGCTTTTCTCTTAAACGTTTAACGTGAACGTCAACAGTTCTTGAGTCACCGTAATACTCAAAGCCCCATACCTCGTCAAGAAGCTGATCTCTTGTGTAAACTCTGTTGGGGTTACTTGCAAGATGAAAAATAAGCTCTAACTCTTTCGGGGGAGTATCAATAGTTTTTCCGTCAACCTTAAGCTCATAATTTGTAAGATTAATCATAAGCTTATCAAAATTCACTTCTTTAATTGCATTTGACGCTTCGTTTTTGTTGCATGAACGTCTTAAAACAGCTTTTATACGGGCAACAACCTCTTTAGTTTCAAAGGGCTTTGCAATGTAATCGTCTGCGCCAAGCTCAAGACCTAAAACCTTGTCAAAGGTTTCTGTTTTAGCGGTAAGCATAATTATAGGTGTCTGAGATGTTTTTCTTATTTCACGGCAAATCTGCCAACCATCCATACCCGGAAGCATAATATCAAGAAGAACAAGGTCGGGGTTTATGCTGTTAAACACGTTAATAGCATTTAAACCGTCGGTTACAACCTCGGCTTCAAAACCGTCTTTTTCAAGATAAAGTCTTAAAAGCTCGCAAATGTTGATGTCGTCATCTACGATAAGTATTTTAGCATTAGACATATAAAACGCCTCCTGTTCTAATGTTTATATTTGTATTATATACCATAATATTTTATTTTTTATGAACAATTTTTAAAATAAATTTAATATTGTAAAAAATTGTAAAAAAACGGCAGTTTCTCAACCACCGTTTTTTATTTTATTAATAGTTTTTCTTTTTCTTGTTTTCTCTTTCAGCTTTTTTCGCACGCTTTGCTTTTTCTTTGTCGCGTCGTGCAATCATCTTTTCTGTTTCGGTTTTCTTGTTGCCCTTTTTAAGGACGATAATAATTGCCACAATTAAAAGCAAAATCACTACGGCTGAAACGATGATAATGATTTTTCTGTTTTCCGGATTAGTGAAGAATCCGCCGCCATCCTCCGTTGTAGGCTCGGTTGTAGGCTTCTTCGTAAGAACAACGGAAATTATACCGTCTTCACCTAAAACGTATTCATAACCGTCGGGTAAGGGCTCGTAAATAGCTTCGTTAACGACGTTGCCGTATTGGTCAACAAGCTGTCCCTTATCGTTAAGAGAAAGAATTTCTTTAATAAGTGGGTTAGCTGAGTTATTAATGTCGTTTATGACGGGAAGCATATCAGGACCCTGGATGATAATTCCGTCTGCGTTAGTGATAAACATTGTCGGTAGAGTAGAACCGTTTGAGCTATCGCTAAAGCTGATATTTGCAGTGGGCACGATGTTAGTAATATCGCTGTCGGGGGCAGTATCCTTACCCTGATAAATATTTAGTTTGTAAACTGTTCCTGAAAATGCACCGTTTGTGTTGTTCTCGCAAGAAATGTAAATAGTCTGTTTCTCGTCAGTTGTTAAAGGAATTACTTCGTAAGAGCTTCCCGGCACTTTATTATCATTAATGAAAATAGTAGTGCCATCAGGCTCAATCGGTGTAGGATTTATTGAGATGTTAGGTCTTAAATAGTCAAGATAAATGTTGTATTCCGTAATATCGGAGTAAAATTCGTGTTTTAAATCAAAACGGTTTGTTCTTTTTCTTACTATATCAAAGCTTTGCTCGTATGTATAACGTGTTTGTGAAATGGTGATTTTAGCGTCCTCGTAAGCCATTCTTTGAAGAATGTAGAAGGGGATAATGTTATCTGTTGAAGCTTTTTTCAACGCACTTGGGTCTAAAGTAACACGGTACTGAGTGCCCAACATAGCGGTCAGATACTTTTGACGAATTTCTTCGGTGGTAGCGGTTTCGGCATCTATTGCTATACCGTAATTTCTTATTGCCATAATTGCAACTCTTCTGTAAACCTCTTTTGGCGATATAGTAACAACCTCAGCGGGTGAAACGTAGCCTGTAGTATAAAGTGTAATTAAAGAGGTGTAATAGATGTAATCATTAAGAGTAAGTATATCCTTGTTACCAAAATATTTTTCAATAAAAGACCTTAAGTTTGATTCCTCACCTGAAAGGGCGATAAGATACATAACAACTGCCTCTTCAAGAGGTGTACCGTGAGGAATTTGCATATGTTGACCCTTGTAAACGTAGTAAAGGTCGTTTTTCATCATGGCGTAAAGAGAGATAATCATAATCCTTTTCTCAGGGTCTTTTTCATCCTCGGGAGTTACGATTATTCCGTTGTCTCTGAGCCACTGCGCCTTATCTTCTTCAGTAGAATCGGGGTCCGCGAAGAAAGATAAAACTCCGATTTGCTCGAGAAGATATAAATAAGCAGCCCTTTGTGTATCCTCAGTAATGGTGTATAATTCAACGTACTCGGCTACTTGATTTTTAAAGTTGGGCGCATCCATATTGTAGGGATAGCTACATACGGGGATAAGCACCTCGGGGGAGGTTAAGCCCTCAACCGAAAGCATATCTTCTTTTACATCTAATTTTCTAAGCCATGAAAGGTCGTTTTGGTCATATTTATATTGAGTTTGAACGCCGATATTAGTAGCGTCAATAGCGGGGGCAAAGGTAGCTGCCGATACAGCAGGCGAGAAAACCGTGAAACAAACAATAACAGCTATTAAAAGTGATGCTATTCTTAAGCTTTTTGCCATATTGCAACTCCTTTCGAAAAAATAATAAGCATAAATTTATAATCCTAAAAATATTTTTTGTCAATCAACAACAGAAAAAGAGAAAACAGTTGTTGTTGAATATTTTTCACCTGCATCATAAATGCATTTGTGCCATTCAGGATGGTTAGGTGAATCGGGGAAAACCTGTGTTTCAAAGCAGAATGCACAACGCTTTGTCATAAGTACACCGTCTTTACCTGCAATTGTACCGTTAAGGAAATTGCCTGTGTAAAGTTGAACGCCGGGAAGATCTGTTTTAACCTCCATTTTTATACCGCTCTTGTCACCGATAGCTGAAGCGGCAAACTTAAGAGTGCCGTCAAAATCTTTAATACAGAAATTGTGGTCAAAGCCGTTACCGTTTTTTATCTGGGGATGGTCGGCTTCGATATCTCTGCCGATTGTTTTAGGCTCAGTAAAATCAAAGGGAGTACCTTCAACAGAGGGGAGCTCACCGGTAGGAATACTGATTTCATCAATAGGGGTATATCTGTCAGCGTTGATTGTAACAATATGGTTAAGAATATCTCCGCTATCAAAACCGTTAAGGTTGAAATAAGCGTGGTTTGTAAGGTTGATAACAGTTTTTTTGTCTGAAACTGCCGAGTATTCTAAAACAAGCTCGTCGTTATCATTGAAGGTGTAAATAACCTGAACATCAACATTGCCGGGGAAACCCTCTTTACCGTCAGGGCTGTGATATGTAAATTTAACGGCATTATCACCTATAGCCTCGCCTTGCCATACGGCAGAGGAGTATTCACCGCCACCGTGAAGGCATGTAATACCGTTTTCGTTAAGAGTCACGTTGTATTCTTTTCCGTCAATAGTGAATTTTCCGTCTTTAATACGGTTTGCATACTGACCTACAACAACGCCTTGATAATCACCGCGTTCAACGTGACCTTCAAGAGAATCGTGACCTACTAATATATCGATAAGATTACCCTTTTTATCTTTTATAAAAAGCTTGTCAAGAGTAGCTCCTTTTTCAATAATCTGAGCTTTCAAGCCGTTTTTGTTTTCAATAACGAAAGCGGAAACCGGAATACCGTTCATTACACCGTATGCGGATTTTGTAACTGCCATAAAATTTATACCTCCAAGGCAAAATAGAAGCCATAAAGACCTATAATAAATATACAATTTTGCACCCTTAAAGTCAAGAGATAAAGTAGCTAAAAAGCCTTGATTTCCATAAATTAACACTTTGTTTTTAATTAGTTTACACAAGGTTATTTTATACTCATTGATTAAAGGTGCTTTTTGTGTTATTATTGTATAAGAGTTTTTATATGAAATATAATTTCCTGTAAAGAAAGGAGGCGTACCGTGAGCTTTATTGATGCTTTATCACCGTTTTTCAGATACCTGATGTTAGCGATAGCTTTGTTTGTAACGGTGCGTCTTATTATTGCTCTTTTTTGCAAAAAGGTTACCGACCCCGTAAGAGGTAAGCTTATTAATAATATAACCCAAGAAGCGATACCGCTTTACGACAGGGAAACCTCTTTGGGTAGAAATAAAAAATGTGACGTTGTATTATCCTTTGATACTATTTCACGTCTGCATGCGGTAATAGCATACAGAAGCAAGGGCTTCGTTATTTTTGATACTTTTTCAAAATCGGGTATAGCGGTAAATAATCAAAAAATTGATGGTAAAAGCTATCTTAAAAACGGTGACGTTATAAATATGGGTGGTCTTGAATTTACCCTTGAAGAATCAAAATACAAATACATCAAAGATAAAAGCGGAGCATTTGGAAAGCCCTCTTACGGTGTTATTCTCATACTTCTTGCTGTTTTCAACATTGTATCCTTATTATTGAATATCCGACCCGACGGCGAATACAATGTTCAGGTTGTATTAACGTATATTATTTTTATTGCAATGCAATGGCTTTACTATGTTTTTGCAAGCTTTGTTCTTAAAATATATAATTTCGAGCTTGAAATGATAGGCTTTATGCTTACTTCAATCGGTCTTGCGATTATAGGAAGTATGTATCCGGGAGCTGTTTTAAAGCAATTTCTTGCGGTCGTTTTAGGTCTTGTCGGTTATTGCGTTTTATTAATAATTTTAAGATTTGTAAGTACTGTAAAGGTTATCAGATATATTTTGGCTGCCGGTGCTATCGGTATTCTTGCGGTAACTCTCGTTATAGCCGAACCAACAAACGGTGCTTTAAGCTGGCTTACAATAGGTGGCTTTTCAATTCAGCCATCTGAATTTGTAAAAATAGCATTCATATTTGTCGGTGCAGCAACTCTTGAAAAGCTACAGTCCATAAGGCATCTTACAATGTACATTATTTTTGCCGCAATATGCGTAGGTGAGCTTTTTTTGATGTACGATTTCGGCACCGCACTAATTTTCTTCTTTGCTTTTATCGTAATTGCTTTTATGCGTTCAGGCGATACAAGAACAATAATGCTTATTTGTATGGTTGCGGCTTTAGGTGCTGCTTTGATACTTATTTTCAGACCGTACGTTGCAAACCGATTTGCTACCTATCTTCATGTATGGGAATATATGGATGAGGGCGGTTATCAGCAAACGAGAACGCTTATTTATTCGGTGAGTGGCGGTTTGTTCGGTTTAGGCTTAGGCAACGGTGAATTACGAAATATTTTTGCTGCAGCAGAGGATCTTGTTTTTGGTGTTGTATGCGAAGAATTCGGTATAATTATGGGCTTTTTGATTCCTATAGTTTATATTTGCGTGGTTATATTCGCAGTAATAAATGCTCCGAAAGCTAAATCAGCCTTTTATTCTATCGCAGGAATTGCTGCAAGCTCAATGATGCTTTTTCAGGGTATGTTGAGTATTTTCGGTATAACTGATATTTTGCCTCTTACAGGTGTTACCTTGCCTTTTGTAAGCAAAGGCGGTTCAAGTATAATCAGTTGTTTTTGTTTACTTGCCTTTATTAAAGCAATAGATACAAGAACGTATGCTTCCTTTAAGCCACAAATCCAACTGAAAAAGGGGGCAACTAAATGAAAAAAACAGCACGAAGAGGGTTAGTTGTCTTATTGCTTGTAGCCGTTGTGTTAGGTGGCTTAGGCTTCCTTGCCTTTAAATTTGCAGTAAACGGTGAAAAATGGGCAACCCTGAGAGCAAATCTTCATCTCACAGAGGACGGCAGCTTTGTAGCCGCAGGTAATATTACTGACCGAAACGGTGAAATACTTGCACAAACAAAGGATAACGAAAGAGTTTATAATGACTCTGAGCGTGTGAGAAGATCTGTTCTTCATATAATCGGTGACACTGAGGGTTATATTTCTTCAGGTGTACAAACTGCTTATAAAACTCAGCTTACGGGCTATAACCCTATAACAGGTCTTTATTCTTTAAAAAGATACGGCAGAGGAAACGATATAAAGCTTACCCTTGACAGTAAGGTCTGTGCAACGGCTTACGATGCTCTTAACGGCAGAAAAGGCGTTGTAGCGGCTTATAACTATAAAACAGGGGAGATCCTCTGCTCAGTTTCTTCCCCTAATTATGATATAAGAAACAAACCGTCCGAAGAAACGATTCAAAAAAATGAAAACGGAAAGTATGACGGTCTTTATATGAACCGCCTTATAGATGGCTTATATACTCCGGGATCAACTTTCAAAATTATAACAACCGCAAGCGTTATTGAAAATAAAGCTGACATCAGTGAATGGCAGTTCGAATGTAACGGTGAAACTGTTATAGACGGTGTTAAAATCACTTGTCCCGATAAGCACGGGGTTATGAATTTTGAAGAAGCATTTACAAAATCATGTAACTGTGCATACGCTGCTTTGACTGATGAAATAGGAAAAAACGCACTAACAAAAACTGCAAAGGAATTCGGATTTTCTAAAGAGTTTTCCTTTGGTAATGCCTATACAGATGCAAGTGTTTTTGATTTAAGTGATGCTGAAAGAGGTGACGTTGCCTGGGCAGGCGTAGGGCAATACACTACTCTTGTTAACCCATACCATATGCTTACGGTTTTAGGTTGTGTCGCAAATAACGGTAATGCTGTGTTACCCTACGTTGTTTCAAACGTAACCTCACCCGACGGTAAGATATTAAAAGAAGCAACGGCAGTAACTGAAAGCAGAATTACCGCTGACGTTGCAAATACTCTCAAAACTATGATGCGGAAAAACGTAGAAAATAACTACGGTGACGGTAATTTTAAAGGGCTCGAAATGTGCGGTAAAACGGGCACGGCAGAGGTTGCAGACGGCGTGAAGCCTCACTCGTGGTTTGTAGGCTTTTCAGCCAACGAAAATTGCCCCGTCGCTATTGTAGTCGTAGTTGAAAACGGTGGTTGGGGCTCTTCTGCGGCATTACCCGTAGCATCTACTGTTATGAATGAAGTTTTCAAATCACTTTCTTAGAAAATATTAATGGAATATTAAATAATTTACAAATTTTGCCATACATCGACGGTTGACTTGTTAATATAAATGTTGTACAATGTAATGTGAATTTTAATGTTCCGAAAGGTTGAAATAAATGAGTTTTATTGAATTTGATTCTGTTTACAAAAGATATAAAATGGGCGAGGTTGTTATCAATGCTGCCGATGGTGTTACCTTTAACGTTGAGCAAGGTGAGTTCTGCGTTATAGTTGGTGCCAGTGGTGCAGGTAAAACAACCGTTCTTAATATTTTGGGCGGTATGGATGATTGCGACGACGGTAAGGTTCGTGTTGCAGGTGACCTTATAAACGAATATGACAGCAAACGTCTTATTGAATACAGGCGTTATGACGTTGGTTTCGTTTTTCAGTTTTATAACCTTGTTCCCAATCTTACAGCTCTTGAAAATGTTGAGCTTGCAACTCAGATTGGTACAAAGGCTCTTAATCCTGCAAAGGTGCTTGAAAGAGTTGGTCTTGGTGAGCGTATAAACAACTTCCCCGCACAGCTTTCAGGTGGTGAGCAGCAGCGTGTTTCTATTGCACGTGCTCTTGCCAAAAACCCAAAGCTTTTGCTTTGCGATGAGCCTACAGGTGCTCTTGACTACAATACAGGTAAACAGATTCTTAAATTACTTCAGGATACAAGCCGTGAAACAGGTATGACGGTTATCGTTATTACTCATAACCAGGCTCTCACTCCTATGGCAGACCGCGTTATTTCTATGAAGAGCGGTCGCGTGGTAAGTATTGAAACAAACGAAAATCCCATGTCAGTTGAAGATATTGAGTGGTAATTGAAAGGATATAGCAATGAATAAAGCTTATGTTACAGACAGTTTACGCTCAATAAAACGAACTATAAGCCGATTTATTTCAATGGTTATTATAGTTGCGATGGGTTGCGGTCTGTTTTGCGGTTTGAATGCAGTCGGTCCGGATATGCTTGATACCGCGAATAATTATTATGATAAATATAATCTTATGGATTTAAGATTACAGTCTTATCTGGGTCTTTACGAGGCAGATTTAGAGGCTGTAAGAAAAATCGAAGGCGTTAAGGCTGTACAGGGTGCAAAATTCGTTGACGGCTACGTTCAGACTATGTCTGATGAGGGCAAGTATGAGGGTATCGTTGATATCGACGGCTCCGAGCTTACAATTCGTGTTTTAGGTGTAGATTTAGGCATGGCGGTTGATTTCCAGAACGGAATTGATAACCCCAACTATATCAACAGATTAAAGCTTGTTGAGGGTAGATATGCAGAACGAGATAACGAATGTGTTATTACCTGCAGCGGTCTTACAACACCCGAACAATTTAAAATCGGCGAAACAATAAAAGTTGTCGGCGATGATGAGGAAATTACATATTCACTTAAAAACAATGAATTTACCATTGTAGGTATAGTTCAAACACCATATTGGGTTTCCTACGAGCGTGGTGTTACTACTGCCGGTAGCGGTAAATTAGGTGATTTCGTATACGTTTCAAACGATGCTTTTACAGATAAAATCAATTACTACAGTGAAGCATATATAACTCTTGAGGGTGCTGATGAATTTGAGGCATATACCGATGAGTACGACGAATTCGTTGAAGCTAAAATGCTTGAAATTGCAGAAAAGTCAGAAGCGCTTGCTGCTTTAAGAAGGTCAGAGCTTAAGATTGGCCTTGCTGAGAAACTTACAGATGCACAAAAGAAAATTGATGATGCAGAAGCTGCTGTCGGCACAAAGCTTGAAGACGGTAAAGCAAAGCTTGAAGAGCTTTACGAGCTTGAACGCGACGGTGAAAGGCTTTTAGCTGAAGCTCAGGCTCAGATGGATGAAGAGTACAGTAAGGTGCAGTCACAGCTTCAGAGCGGTAGCGATGAATATCTTGCTGCAGTTAACGAATATAACGCAAATGTTCAGACTCTTTCTGCAAAGCAGATTGAATTCTCAAATAAAACAACAGAATATAACTCAAAAAACCTTGAGTTAAATGATGCGAAAAATCAGCTTGATGAAGCAAAAACACAGCTTACCATCGCAGAAACTGAAATCAGGGTTACGGAAGCTCTTGTTACCAGTACAAAGACAACACTTGAAACTTTGAGAGAAAATCAAAACGTTTCACAAGGTGACCTTGACCTTGATGCTATGGCAGACAGGTTAGAGGAAACAAATCCTCAGCTTGCTGCAACGCTAAAATCACTTTCTAATTTCACTGCTCAGGGTATGGCAGCGGATGCGATTGTTGAGGTTGAACAACTTCTTGACCAGTATAATTCCGAGCTTGCAGTTGCAAAGCAGCAAAAGGATGCAGGTCAAAAGGAGTATGAACAGAAATATGCTGAATGGTCTGAAGCTGATAAAAAATTAAGAAACGCAAAGAAACAGCTTGACCAGGCTGAAAAAGATTTGAAGGCTGCTGAAAAACAACTTGCAGACTTTAAAGAGAAAATTGAATCAAGCGGTGACCAGCTTCAGTACAGCACGATTGAAGCTAATACAAAGTATATGACCGCACAGGCAACGCTTGCTTTAAGAAGCACCCAGTATCAGAATATTAAGGCAATTATTGAGCAGGCAGAAAAAACATATTCAGAAAGCTCTGAATTAATAAATGCTAAAATCGGTGTTGCAAAAACAGAGTATAACAAGGGTGAAAATCTTCTTAAAAATATAAATGACGGCGTGGGTTGGAATGTTTATACGAGAAAAGACTCACCCGGTTACTCAGGTTACGGCTCTGCGGCAGAAAATATGGTAAGACTTGCTTATATTTTCCCAACCTTCTTCTTTATCGTTTCTACAATGATGTGTCTTACAACTATGACAAGAATGGTTGAAGAAGAAAGAACACAGTTAGGTACCTTAAAAGCTCTCGGTTATTCTAATAAAATGATTTCCGCAAAGTATATGATCTATGCCGCTCTTGCAAGCTTTATAGGTGTGGTATTAGGTATCTTTTTAGGCTTTATAGGTATTCCGTTGGCAATATGCGGTGCATGGGGCATTATGTACGAGTTGCCATCAGTAGAAATAACCTTCTACGCAATATATATCATTCTCGGTATAATTATTTCTATGGGTTCAACAATTTTTGCAGCCTTTTGGGCTTGTAAAAATGAGCTTGCAACCGTTCCTGCTGTTCTTATGCGACCCAAGGCTCCTAAAGCAGGTCGTAGAGTATTCCTTGAAAATATTGACAGTATTTGGTCTAAGCTTAGCTTTACTTCAAAGGTTACAGTCAGAAACCTCTTCAGAAACAAAAAGAGATTTATTGTTACAATTGCAGGTATAGCAGGTTGTACTGCACTTCTTCTTGCATCATTCGGTCTTAAGGATTCAATCGGTGGTGTTATTGATAACCAATACGCTAAAGATAAAGGCGTTGCTCAATACGATTTACAGGTTGTTTTGGCAGAGGGACAAACCTCATACAATAACAGTTCGGTTGTTAATGCTGTAAATTCTGTAGAAGGAATAGATTCCTCAATGCTCGGTTTCCTGAAGGTATGTAAGGGCTATTCTGACAGAAGTGAGGATGAACTTGAGGTTGATGTTCTTGTTCTTGAAAATCCTGCAGGCTTACATAATTTCATAGACCTTCGTTATAACGGAAAAGATGTACCTTTAACTGATGAGGGTGCAGTTATTACAAAGAAATTTGCGGAAAAAACCGATACAAAAATTGGTGATACCGTTAAAGTTTCGTGGACTGAGGGTTCACGCGTTGTTGAATACGAGGTAGTTGTTACAGGTATTGCCGATAACTATACCTTCCACTACGTTTATATGACGCCTTATTATTACAGCACTGTAACAAGAGCAGAGCTTTCGTATAACTATCTTTTTTGTAAGGTTGCAGACGATATTACCTCTGAACAAAAGGCTCATATTGAAAAAACAGTAAACGATATGAAGGGCGTTAACGGTTCAGTATTTACAACTGTTGTTATTGATAATTTTAATAATATTGTTAATACCTTAAACCTCGTTATTATGATGTTTATAATTGCTGCAATGGGTCTTGCAATGGTTGTTCTTTACAACCTCAATAATATCAACGTTAACGAACGAATAAGAGAGCTTGCAACCTTAAAGGTTCTCGGCTTCTATAACGGTGAGGTTTCGGCATATATTTATAGAGAAAATATCTTCTTGACAGCTATAGGTATAGCTTTAGGTCTTGTTTTAGGTATACCGCTCAATATAGTCGTTGTTGGTATTGTTGATATTGATACTCTTACCTTTAGCACAAAGCTTGAGCCTTTAAGCTTCCTCTTCTCAGTTCTTTTAACAGCTCTCTTTGCTATTATTGTTAACGTGCTTATGCACTTTAAGTTGAAGAAGATAAGTATGGTTGAGTCATTAAAGTCAGTAGAATAAATTTGATGCTTTTTGCGTATTTTGAGATTTTCTGCCCATTCGCAGTATTTATATACAGCTTCAGGGCAGAGAAATCCCAAACTACATCAAAAATCATTCAAATTTAAAATTTGAAGAATAAAAAATATGGTCTGCGATGCTTCTTTGCATCGCAGACCATTTCTTATTCTGCTTCGGGAGCTTTATACGTGCTATAAAGCTGTTTGGTTTTATATGAGCCATTTATGTATATATTAGCGCAACACTCTGCAAGCTCGTGAGGGGGGATTTTCATACCCTCGTCCATCCAATCTATAACAATACCGGTCATAGCGGTAAGAACAAAGTTTGAGCAATACCTTGCAGGATTGTTTTCGTCAAAGATATCTTTCGAATTAGGTATATTTGTAAGCATAAGCTGTTGTACGAGCTTATAAAGCTGGTTGTTGATATCGTTTTTAACTATAAAGTTGAAAAGTGTTTCATGGTCCTTGCAGAAGTTTAAAATTCTTTCTGCATACTCCGTGAAGCCTTCAATTGTTGATATGGATGAATTTGATTGATTTATTGTGTTTTTAAAAGCATCGTAGGCTTCGGCTTGTATTTGCTGAAGCATATCAATTAAGTCTGTATAATAAAAGTAAAAGGTAGCTCTGTTAACGTCTGCTAAGGTTGTAAGCTCTGTAACTGTGATTTCGTTAATCGATTTTTGCTCAAGTAAAGTAAACAAAGCATCTCTGAGAGCCTTTTTGGTTCTTTTAACACGTCTGTCGGTGTTATTCATACGTCTTTTTTGTGCGGGCAATGGGAACACTCCTAATTATTAATGTATAACACTTATATAATATCATACAATTGTTGGTTTTTCAAGATAGAAAACTATATTTCCCCGAAAGAATTTTTTCAGGGAAATATAAATCAATCTTTATATAAGGTTTTTAAAAGTGCAATTTCTCTCGCGTAGCCGTCTATATCATTAGGAGTTTCAAGGAAAAAAGGTAAGTTTTTAAGCTTAGGATGGTTGATAATTCTTTCTATTGCCTCAAGACCTATACCGCCATCGCCGATTTTTGCATGTCGGTCTTTATGGGCACCTAAATAATTCATACTGTCGTTAAGGTGAATTGCCTTTAATCTGTCAAGACCTATAACCTTATCGAATTCTTCAATAACGTTATCTAAATTATTTACAATATCATAACCGCCGTCGAAAACGTGGCACGTATCAAGGCAAACACCCAGCTTTTCGTTTAAAGTAACCTTATCTATAATTGCTCTGATTTCTCCAAAGGTTCTTCCAACCTCACTGCCTTTACCTGCCATAGTTTCAAGTAAAACGAGAGTTTTTTGCTCTTTTGTAAGGATTGAATTAAGCATATCTGAAATGAGCTGAATACCAACATCTTCACCTTGACCTACATGGCTACCCGGGTGGAAGTTATATAATGCACCCTCAATGTTATCAAGCCTCATTATATCATCAAGCATTGTGTTTTTTGCAAATTCGCGAAGTCCCTCATCCTTAGCACAAGCATTCATTGTGTAGGGAGCATGGGCGAGAACGCTGACAATACCGTTTGCTTTTCTATATTCCTCAAAAGCCTTTATATCCTCTAAATCCAAAGGTTTAGCAGAGCCACCGCGAGGGTTTCTTGTAAAAAACTGGAAATCATTAGCACCGATTTTTACTGCCTCTTTACCCATAGCAAGATAGCCCTTTGAGCTTGATAAATGACATCCTATAATTAACATAAAATCACCATTTATTTAGTTTCAAGTTTGTGTATGAAAAGTCCGCTTAAAAGCTTCGGCTCAAACCAGGTCGATTTCGGGGGCATTATCATACCTGCATCAGCAATTGACATAAGATCGTCAAGAGTAGTTGGGTACATTGAAAATGCAACCGCCATACCGCCGTCAACTAATCTTTCTAATTCACCAAGACCGCGTATACCGCCTATAAAATCAATTCTTTTATCAGTTCTCGGGTCACCGATATTAAGCACGGGTGTTAAAAGATTTTTTTGAAGAATAGAAACATCTAACTGCTCAACGGGGTTATTTTTATCAAACGTACCCTCTTTAGCGGTAAGCTTGTACCAGTTTTTATTTAGGTACATACCAAAGGTGTGCTTTTCAGTTGGGTGATAAGCACCGTCACAATCAGCAATTTCCACAGTGAATTTTTCACTGATTTTTTCAATGAATTCTTTTTCTGTGTAACCGTTAAGGTCTTTTACAACTCTGTTATAATCCATTATTTCAAGGCTGTCAGCAGGGAAGAGGACAGCAAGGAAAAAGTTGAATTCTTCAGTACCGTTGTAATCGGGATTTTGCTCTCTTCTCATTTTTGCAACGTTTACTGCTGATGCACAACGGTGGTGGCCGTCAGCGATATAAAAGTCACCTGAAGCCTCAAGAAGCTTTGATATTTCGTTACATACACAAGTATCATCAATAACCCAAACAGTATTCTGAATACCGTCATCTGTTACAAAATCATAAACCGGAGCTTTGTTTTGCCATTGTGAAATAATTGATGCTACGGAATCATTTCCTTTATAGCAAAGGAAAATAGGACCTGTATTTGCGTCGCAGGTATCGACGTGACGAATTCTGTCTGCCTCTTTATCAGCTCTTGTTAATTCGTGTTTTTTGATATGATTATTGATATAATCATCAACGTCTGCACAGCCTACGATACCTGTTTGAGCTCTTCCGTTCATAATTTGACGGTAAATATAAAAGCAAGGTGCTTCGTCTGTTTTGCAGTATCCGTTTTCTTCTGAGCATTTAAGATTTTCTGCGGCTTTACAGTATACCTCGTCGCAGTAAATATCAGTACAGCAGGGCAAATCAATCTCTGCCTTGTCAACGTGCAAAAAAGAATACGGATTATTTTTAACCATTTCCTTTGCTTCTTCGCTGTTCATAACGTCGTAGGGAAGTGCAGCGATTTTAGAAGCAAGCTCAGGGATAGGTCTTAAAGCTTTAAAGGGTTTAAAAACAGCCATAATTATCCTCCGTTTAATATGTGTTTTTTATATAAATTCGTTAATTATAATTTTACTTTATTTAATGCTTTGATGTCAATATTATATTGCGTTTTAACTTATTTTGTGTTATTTTATTTTTACAAATTTTATAGAAATAATTATGGTGAAGTATGGATTTTGAAAGAATTTTATTATATTGCGCAAGATTGCAAATAAATAACAACCGCACTTGGTTTCACGAAAATCACGACGATTATGAGCAGGCAAGAAAAGATTTTTTAGGCTTTATAGATTTATTCAGATTTGCGATAAGCAAAGAAGTACCCGATATAGCTGAGTCTATAATGTATATGGAGCCTAAAGAGTGGATGTACAGAATAGCCCGTGATATGCGTTTTCATAAAAACGGACCTCCATACAATCCTGCTTTCAGAGCATATATTGCTTCTGACAGAAAATCCTGGTTGCCAATCGGATATTATTTACGAATTTATCCCGGTTCCTCTTGTTTCGGCACGGGTCTTTGGTGTGATACAACTCAAAAAATGAACGATATTCGTTCTTATATTTCCGAGAATTTCATTGAGTTTCAGAATATTATCAAAAAAACGGGGGTAGTTGTTGACGGGGATAGGTTAAAAACAATACCGAGAGGTTTCTCTGCGGATGACCCTGCGGCAGAATATATAAGAATGAAAAATTGGACTGTGATATATTTTATACCTGATGAAGATATAGGCACGTTTGAAGAGTTTTGCGAATACTTAATGCGTTACGTAAGAAAAACAGAGCCTATGCGACAATTCCTTTTAAAGGCTGCAAAAAGCTCTCAGAAAAAGATAACAAGACCTGAATTTGAATGGTAATATAAATAAAAACCGATACATCCGTTCGCGGATGTATCGGTTTGCTTTTATATTCTTATTATGCGATTACAGTGCTTGAAGCGTTGTCAGAATCTGTAATACCTACGTAAGTTTTACCGATGTTGAGCTTAAGCTCTTCGCCGTCTGCACCGTAGAATTTGAATGAATCAGTACCATCGCCTTTTTCCCAGGTGATGTCTTCGTATGTTCCGTTAGAAGCGTAAACACCTTTGCCACCGTCAAATTCAATAAACATTCTGTCTTCGTTATATTTAGCTTTTTGAGAAGCATCTAAATAAATATCTGTGTAGAGAATGATAACGTTTGAAAAATACTGTTGGTTTCCGTCACTGTCTACAAAGTCTTTTCCGTTAATCTGGCTGTAATAAAGGTTATCATTTTCGTTATAAGTATATTTGTATTTGTAACTACCGGAGAACAAGAATGATATTTCAGAGCATTTACCGCCTGAAAGCTCTTGTGCTTCAGGGTTAAAGCTAAAGAGATTAGTGTATTTTTCATCAAGATTCATATCAAGATTATTTTTTGTGAAATAATCGTTTGCAAGCTCGTTGGTTGTGTATGCGGTATGCTCTCTTGCTGTGATTGCTAATCTGTCAGCATCACGTTTAAAATATGTGCCGTCATTAGCCATACCGTCCATACGTGAAATATTGATAGAGTTAAGAGTGTTGTATGCTTCAATGCTGCCACCAAAGTGGATAAATGCAGCACCAAGACCACGAGTGATATCAACGAAATAAGGTCTTGCACTTCTTACGGGGCCGATTTTAGCAGGTAATCTTGAAAGGTCAGAGTAAACGAGGAGCATTCTTGAAATACCGCCCTCTGCAACCATTTCAAAAACCATATCTGAAGAGGTTAAGCCCCATTGGGGTCTTGCAGCAGGGGAGTTTTCAACAACTACAACAACAGGCTTGTTGTTAAGAAGTGCTTCATCATAACCTGCTTCACCGGTAAGAGGATTTCTTATTGTGGTATCAACGGGCTCGTTATTTTCAATAACGTCATTCTGAGGAGCTTTTGTTGTGCCCTCATCATTATCTTTATCACCACCGCAGCCTGAGAATGCACTTACAATAAAAATAAGTGCAAGCATAAGCGAAAGTGCTTTCGTGAATTTGTTTTTGTGTCTTAACATAGTCTCAATCCTTTTCTTTTAGTGTAACCGCATCCAACCTTAAACGGAAATTAAATCCAGAATTGCACAAGGTTTGCAATCGTGCCGAATAATGTCGGATTCTGTGATTCTATTGTAACATCTGCTACGGAAAATGCAAGAGCAAAAGAGTAAAAAATGCTTAAAAAAGATAAAATTTTTGTTAATTTGTTTGTTGAATATGCATTATTTTCCAATTGCTTTTCCTCGCAATAAGAAAATGTGATAATTGCTGCCGCCAAGAAGAAAATATAACCAAAATCGCTATAATATCTTTGCAAAAGTCCGCCTGCCTGAGTATCGGCAACAACTATTGCAATCCCTATTGCTACAAGTGTTGTTGTAAAAGCAAATAGCTTTTTGCTTTTTAAAGTAGCTTTTACTTTTGGCAATAAGAAAAGAGTCCATAAAAACGGTAAAGAGGTAATCAGACCGCCGAAGCAATATTCGGTAATTGTTTTGCCGATATAGTTTGTTTTGATATCAACGGCCTCTATAAATGGGAAAACAGCTGTGAATTGAGGCGGTTGAAAAAGGTAAGTAAATAACCCTAAGCCTGTTCTTCCGAAAACTAAGCCTCGGCTTGTTACGTCGTTTGTAGTTAAGTTATATGATGAACCGAAATCGAAGGGGGAGCCGAAGCGGATATAGTTATAATACATAATTCCCGAGGCTACAACTACAACGGGCACGGCTAACGAAATAAGGTCTATAAAGCCTTTTTTGCTAAAGAGATGCTTATCCTTAAAGAAGTAGCCTAAAAACAGCGGTAAAGCTAAAGCGCATATCAATACTGATTGTGGTCTGCAGCCTACGGAAAGAGCCATACATAAAGAGCCGATGGAGAAAAGCAGATTTTTACGTTTTTCACAGTCAAATGCCTTAAGCCAACAGTAAAGCCCCCAAATAACAAATGCCATTGAGGTTATTATAGGCACCGAATAAAAATCAGGTCTTTTTACAAGGAACATAGCACCGCAACAGTTTACAAAGGTTAAAGCTGTTAAAAGGTATACCCCAACAGAAACGTTTTTGAAATGCTTTTTGCATATTAAATCTAAAAGCTTAAATACACCGATACAGAAAATAAATGCAAAAATCATAATACCTACTGCCGAGGGGAAGGGTGAATTTGTAATGAGCCTGAAAGGCAGGTACATAATCAGCAACGGCACTATGCCGAAATAAACGTAATAGTGACCGTTAAAATATGCAACGTCCCATCTGTATTCGTCACCGCTTAAAAGAGCTTGCTGTGAACGTGCGGTAGTGTCGTAAGGGTTTTCCATATCAATAAGTGATTGTGGTATGTCGTCGTTATCAATATAGGTTTTACCCTGTAAAATTGCTTGCGCTAATTCATCGTATTGGTTGTGATGCTCCATACTGAGTTCAACGAAATCAATACCTTTTCCGTCCCACTTATAAGAGTTGTAGCTACCGCTTGCGATACCCATAAAGACGGGATTAATAGTGCCGAGAATTATTATTATCGCACACTGTATACCTAAAAAGCCCATAACAAGAGTGTTTTTAGAGTATTCATCTTCGGTTATTTTCCTTTTAAACAAGGGCGATGATGCTCTGAAAATATAACATAAGCAAAGAATTGCAAAAACAATAATAATTCGTAAAAGTGAAAATTCAAAGGGGCGGTTGCAGTTTATGGAAATACTGTCTAAATTAACAGACTCTTCCGTATCTTCAAATTTAAAAGCAATGCTTTGAGAATTGCCTGCAGTATGGATATTTATATACTGACTTTTAGCAACGTTTTTGTATAAAACTCTTTCGGGGTTACCGAAGTAATATTTATTACCCTCATCAGTAAGATAAATTATTACGGAAAGCTTTTCGGGGTTGCCGTTGCTTAAATCGAAACGGATGTTTTTTATATTCTGATTTATTTCAGGTATCTGAATAATTTCATTTGCAGGGAGTGTATAGCTACCGTCATCATTTTCAAAGCTTGAAAAGCGGTGTGAAACATCCTCTTCAACATTTTTTGCAGAGGAATAAAAGTTGATATTAAAAACAGAGCATTCAAGACCTATGCTGAACACCAGAATTCCTGTAAGAGCTAAACAAAGGATTTTGTTTATATCTTTTTCTTTATTTGATTTTTTGTAAAAAATTAATGCCGTAAGGGCAGTTGTTATAAAAATCGCAAAGCAAATAAAAATCATAAAACTTCCTCTTTATATTTTAAAGTAAATGAAAAATATGTATAGGTATATTAAACCACAATTAAGCTGTTTTGTAAATATTCGTAGGGGGTTATGAATATATTTTAATAATATCTTATTTAAAGATGCAAAAAGCCGGATAAAGAGGTAAGAAAAATGAAAAAAATCTTAAATGACAATAATTTTGTGTATTCAAATTATAAAAAATACATCAGTTTTTTAAATAAAAAGTTTGCCTCAATAACTGTTGCAGATTGCGGAAAATCGGTTTTGGGAAAAACTATTTTCGGCTTAGTAATAGGTGAGGGTAGCGAAAATATTTTATACGTGGGTGGCACTCACGGTCTTGAATGGATTACCTCGTTGTTGCTTTTAAGATTTACTGAAAATCTCGCTGAAGTCTATGAAAACAACAGGTGTATATGCGGGTTTAACGTGACCGATATTTTAAAAAATAAAAGGCTTATTATAATCCCCGAGCTTAATCCCGACGGTATAGATATTTCTCTTACGGGTGAAGAGGGTTGCGGAATATATAAGCAACAAAATCTTGCAATATGCAACGGTGACTTTAGCGGATGGAGTGCCAATGCCAGAGGCGTTGATATTAACCATAACTTTAATGCCGATTGGTACACTTTAAGAGAAAAAGAAGAAAAGAATAATATTTTCGGTCCGTCACCCGGAAGATACGGGGGAAGATACCCCGAAAGTGAGCCTGAAACAAAAGCAATTACGCGATTATGCCGAAATATTGATATAAGCTTGCTTGTTACGTTTCACTCTCAAGGGGAGGAAATATATTACGAGTATGGCAACAATACCCCTGAAAAATCTCTGTACATAGCGAAAATGCTGTCAGCCGTTACTGATTATACGCTCGTAAAAAACGAAGGTCTTGCTTCAAGCGGCGGTTTAAAGGATTGGTTTATTGAAGAGTTCGGAAAGCCTGCCTTTACCGTTGAAGTGGGGAAGGGGAAAAATCCGTTACCACTGACAGATTTCGACAAAATATACCGAAGACTTGAGGTTATGATGATTACGGGCTTGTTATTTTAATGCTTAGAAAATTTTTAAAAATAGGTCTTTACAACGAACAAATGTTCTGATATAATACTCTTTGCGAACAAATGTTCTGTAGAATGTAAAGGAAGAGAAAATTGGAAAGAGTTATTTTGCATAGCGATTGCAACAGCTTTTTTGCATCAGTAGAAGCAAGCCTTAACCCCGAGCTCAAAGAAACTGCATTTGCGGTTTGCGGTGACCCCGAGTTTCGCCACGGTATCGTTCTTGCCAAAAATGAAAAAGCAAAAAAATACGGTATTCAAACGGGGGAGCCTATCTGGAAGGCGAAAGCCAAATGTCCAAAGCTTGTAACGGTAACACCTCATTACAAATTTTACAAGGAATACTCACAGAGAATTTTTAATATTTATTGCCGATATACCGATTTAGTAGAGCCTTTCGGAATAGATGAATGTTGGCTTGACGTAAGTGGCTCGGTAAATCTTTTCGGTAGCGGTAAAGAGATAGCCGATGAATTGCGAGAGGTTATAAAAAAAGAAATCGGAGTAACCGTTTCCGTGGGTGTTTCTTACAATAAGATTTTTGCAAAAATGGGTAGCGATTATAAAAAGCCTGACGCCACAACCGAAATAACCGTAAATAATTTTAAAGAGCTTTTATACCCTCTGCCCGTCGGTGATATGTTTATGGTGGGCAGGCGTACCGCCGAAAAGCTACGAAGCGTAGGTCTTGTAAATATAGGTGATATTGCTATGTGTGATTTGCGGACATTGGAGCGTATTTTAGGCGAAAACGGGAAAATGTTATGGAATTACGTTAATGGTTACGATTATTCACCCGTTTTGCCCTTTGATTATAAAGAGGCTTACAAATCTATCGGTAACGGTGCAACCTTTAAAAGAGATTTAGTTGATTTTTCGGATGTCAGAACCTGCGTGTTCTTTTTGTGCGATAAGGTTGCCGCAAGACTTCGTAAGCATAATTACGAATGCTCCGCCTTGCAGGTGGGTATAAAGGATACTAATTTTCAAACTATCCAAAGGTCGTCACAACTACCGTCACCAACAGATTTGTCATACGATTTGCGAAACGCAGTGCTTTCGCTTATAGAGGCGAATTTCGATATAGAAAAAGAGCCTATACGTTCCTTGACGGTAACGGGAACAAAGCTTTTAAACGGTGACCAGGTGTGCGAGCAAATATCGTTTTTAGATTTGGATTATCACAAAAAAAGAGAAAAAGAAGAACGGCTTGAGCACACAAAGGATGACATACGCCATAAATACGGACTTGATGTTTTAACAAGATGTTCTTTTATTCATAACGAATTCGGTTTTTAAAGTGGCGGAAATAGATTTTACGGTAATTTTTCGGTGCTTTTGAGGGGGAGTTTTTTTGAAATGCACTTTATCAGATTTAAGAGCAAAAGAGGTTGTCAATGCGGATAACGGTTGCCGTCTTGGTTGCGTAACGGATATTGAAATAGATACTTATACAGGTTGCCTTGTAAGTATTACCGTTTTTTGCGGTAAGGGCTTCTGCGGATTCTTTGGCAGAGGTGAAGAAATTACAGTTTGCTGGAAGGATATCGTAGTAATCGGTGACGATATAATTCTTGTGAGAAAAGGGAAACTTGCATAGTGTTATTTGTAATGAAAATATTATGCTTTGATTAGTTGGTGAAAACTTTAACTTATAAAAACAACGGGGCAGTTCAAACTGTCCCGTTGTTTTGTCTTTGGTAAAATATTTTATAAATCTTCAATTGATAGTATATCGGAAATTGGTACTTCAAGTGCTTTAGCAAATATTACTAAGTCAATATCCGTAACAAATCTTTCACCGTTTTCTACACGGCGTATAAAGTAATGATCAACGTCAAAGCCGAGGAATTGCATTTTAGTAGCTAATTTTCGTTGAGAAAGCTTTTTGTCCTTTCTAATTTTTGCTATTTTACCTCCGCAAAGGTTATTAGTACCGTCAGCAGCTTTAATTTTAAACATAACAATCCCTCATTTTTTGGTGAACAGTGTTTACTTTTTTATTATTCTATGCTAAAATGAGGCTATTATTGGTGAATAGTGTTCACCAAAATATAAATGCGTGTTATGTGGAGGTTGTATGATGAATAAGAAAGGTAGTTTTAAAAAGGTGGTTGCAATAGTTGTTGCAATTGCTTTGGTTATTGGTGTATCGGCAATCACCGCTATTCTTATTCACAAGAATAGTGTTCCTGCTGTAGCCACAATCAAGAACGGTTTATCTGCTTATGAATTGGCAGTTCAGTATGGTTACGAGGGAACTGTTCAAGAATGGTTGAATAGCTTGAACGGTAAATCTGCATACGAGATTGCAAAAGATAATGGCTATACCGGTACAGAAACTGAATGGTCAGCTTCTCTTAAGGCAACTGCAGGTAAAGACGGTGTAGGTATTAAAACTGCGGCTTTTTCTAATACTAAAGAATTGCTTATTACTCTTACTGACGGAACTGTTTTAAATCTCGGTGTAGCAGACGGTCTTAATGGTAAAGACGGTGTGAATGGTAAAGATGGTGCCGATGGTAAGGATGGTATCAACGGTAAAGATGGCGTTGACGGCAAAGATGGTGCAGACGGTAAAGATGGTGCAATGGGCCCTGCCGGTAAAGATGGCGTAAGCATTACTGCTGCAAATATTAATGAAGAAGGTCAGCTTGTGCTTACCTTCTCTGATGGAGAGATTATTAATCTTGATAAACTTGTTGGCATTAATGGTGCAGATGGAATTGGTATTTCATCTTCTGAAATCAATGATGACGGTGAGCTTGTAATTACATATACAAACGGTCAAACAGCAAACCTTGGCGTTGTTGTAGGCGCTAAGGGTGATAAAGGTGATGCCGGTGAACAAGGCATTCAAGGTGAGCAAGGCATCCAAGGTGAAAAGGGTGATAAAGGTGATACCGGTGCCGATGGTAAAACAGGTGTCAGCATAACCAAAACTGAAATCAACAACAAAGGTGAACTTGTTATAACTCTTTCTGATAATACAGTTTCTAATCTTGGTGTTGTTGTAGGTGCTAAGGGAGATAAAGGCGACCAAGGCGAGCAGGGCGTCCAAGGTGAAAAGGGCGACCAAGGTGAAAAGGGCGACCAAGGTGAAAAGGGCGACCAAGGTGAGCAAGGTATCCAAGGCGAAAAAGGCGAAAAAGGTGACAAAGGCGACACTGGTGAACAAGGTATTCAAGGTGAAAAAGGTGATAGCGGTGAACAAGGTGTTAGCGTAATTGGCGCTGAGATAAACTCTATCGGTGAGCTTGTGCTTGTTTTCTCCAATAATCAGCGTTCTAACGTTGGTAATGTTATCGGTGCCAAAGGTGATAAGGGTGACACAGGTGCCCAAGGACAGCAAGGCATCCAAGGTGAAAAAGGCGACAAGGGCGAAAAAGGTGACACCGGTACTAATGGTGAAAATGGTGTTAGCGTAGCTAAAACCGAAATCAATAGCAAAGGTGAGCTTGTTATAACACTTTCTGATAACACTGTTTCTAATCTTGGTGTTGTTGTAGGTGATAAAGGCGAAAAGGGTGACAAAGGTGACACCGGTGCAACAGGTGAGCAAGGTATACAGGGTGAAAAGGGAGATACCGGTGCTGCAGGTGAAGATGGTGTTGGTATTGAAACTATCACTATAGATAACGGCAACCTTAAAATAACTCTAACAAATGAAACTACTCTTGACCTTGGTAATATCAAGGGAGAGAAAGGTGATACCGGTGCTACTGGTGCAAAAGGTGAACAAGGTCTCCAAGGCGAAAAGGGAGATAAGGGTGACCAAGGCGAGCAGGGCATCCAGGGTATTCAAGGCATCCAAGGTGAAACCGGTAATGGTATTGCTTCAGCTACAATCAATGAATATGGTGAGCTTGTAATTGAATACACTGATGGTACTAACACCAATCTTGGTGGTGTTGTTGGTGCCAAAGGTGAAAAAGGTGACAAAGGCGACCAAGGTGAGCAGGGCATTCAAGGCGAAAAGGGTGATAAAGGCGACCAAGGTGCAACAGGTGAAGCTGGCGTAGGTGTTTCTTCAGTTGATATTAATGCCGATGGTGAACTTGTTATTTCTTTCACTGATGGTAGTGACGTAAATCTCGGTAGAATTATTGGTGCTCAGGGCGAACAAGGTCTTCAAGGTGAAAAGGGTGACAAGGGCGACCAGGGTGAGCAGGGTATCCAAGGCGAAAAGGGTGACAAAGGCGACCAAGGAGAGCAGGGTATCCAAGGTGAAAAAGGAGATAAGGGCGACCAAGGTGAGCAAGGTCTCCAAGGCGAAAAAGGTGACAAAGGTGACACCGGTACAGGTGTTTCCAAAGTAGAGATTACTAACGATGAGCTTGTTATTACACTTTCTGATGATACTGTTATTAACCTCGGTAATATCAAGGGTGAAAAAGGTGACAAGGGAGACCAAGGTATCCAAGGTGAAAAGGGTGAAAACGGTACTGACGGTATAGGCATTTCTGCTGTTGTTATTGATGCAGACGGACACCTTAAAATAACTTTTACAACAGGCACTACCACAGACCTTGGTAACGTAAAAGGTGCTGACGGTGTAGATGGTGTTGGTATTGACGAAATCTATATCCAGGACGGAAACCTTTATGTAAAGAAAACAACCGATACCACCGCAGTTAACCTCGGCTCTGTTAAGGGTGAAAAAGGTGATACCGGTGAACAGGGCCCGAAGGGTGATAAAGGCGACAAGGGTGACACCGGTCGTGGAATTTTAAGAACTGAAATTTCAGGTACGAATCTTATTATTTACTACACAGATAACACAACTGAAACACACGATTTGAGTGGTATTACTTCTGATTCAAATCAGGATAAAGTTTTAGTATTTAGCAAGCTTTCTGATGGCACTTATGGTGTTATGGCAGGTGGAATGGCAAAATACGAAGCATTTATTGAAATTCCTGCAACCTATGAAGGTGTTGCTGTTACACAAATTATGGCAGAAGGATTTAAAGACTTAACAAGCTTGCAAGAAATAGTTATACCCTACGGAATTACTACTATTGGAAATAACGCTTTTTATGGTTGTGTCGGTCTTTGTGTAGCAGATTTGCCAAATACTCTTACTACAATAGGCAGGTATGCCTTCTATAATTGTTCAAGTATGACAACAGTTGTTATCCCTGGTACTGTATCCAAGATTGGTGCATATGCATTTTATGGTTCTGCATTAACAAATGCTGTTTTTGAAAACGCAACAAGCTGGACAATTGCAGATTCAAGTTCCGCATATGCAGGAGCTTCAGACATTTCTAACACAATGTCGTCACGTGTAGAAAAGTTGAAAAATGTTTTGCAGTTTAAAGCTTCTGATATAACTCTTCTCGATACAAAGAGTTATTATAGTAGTGGAGCTATTAGTGCTACTGATTTTTCAATCAATGCATCTGCAATGACTAAAAAAATGTCCTTCACTTTACACTATAGTAGTAGTGGTGGTTCTTATGCAACAGTAAGTGCCACCTATTATAAGAGTGATTGGGAAAACTCAAATGCATATGAAATACCTCCTGCATCAACTCTTACAGATGGCTTGCAATATTATTTGTTGGCTGATGATACTTATGCTGTATCTGCAGGTACTGCAATTTATTTGTCTGAAATTGTTATCCCTGCAACGCATAATGGTAAACTTGTAACCAAAATACATGCAAAAGGGTTTGAAAACGCAACAAATTTAGTAAGTGTTCAATTGCCAAGCACAATTAAGATAATTGATTCATATGCGTTTTATCGTTGTTGGAATTTAGAGACAATTAATCTTCCGTCATCATTGGAAGAAATTGGAATAGATGCATTTTTTGGTTGCAGTAAATTAAAAACCATTACTATTCCGAGTTCAGTAAAATATATTAAATATGGTGCATTTGCACTCTCTGGTTTAACTGATGCATATTTCGAAAGAAAAACTTGGACTTCCAGAACATGGAGAGGTACTTTTCAGGATACTGATGGTGAATATTATAAATACTCTGCGTGGACGGATGGTTTCACTTCATTTACTTTTGATTCGTCTTCTGATAAAGCGGCTGAACAGCTTACTTATTTTGACGATGCTGGTCACCAATATTCATATACTTGTTATGAATTTAAACGTTAACAAGATAGGATTAGCAAGTACTGTACATATGGTAAAACCATCATATACAAGTAAGCCTGACGGTTACAATTAAGTTTTTATATGGTTAGTATAACTCAAATCTGATGAGGTGATTCAAAGTTATGAGCATCAAAGAAACCATAATGCATTATATTGATATTTATGATGGTAGTGAAAAAAGAATAATAGAGAAAACTGCGTATAATCATAAAAACGAATTCAAAAATATGGAACAAGCATATTCAAGTATCAACAAACATATTATTTGGCTTATTGAAAATAAATATATTGTCAGAGTTAATTGTGACGAAATGAACGAAAGTCAGAAACGTTATTTTGAAAGTGATTGTTGTACAATATACAAAATAATTAAGCGATATAATGAGGCTGAATACTTGAAAGAAAAATATGGTGTGCAATAAGGAAGCGATCAAGTTGACGGGTTCTGTGATTGAGTCTAAAAACCCTTGATACACAAAGCTTTTCAGCGTTTTAGTTGTTTTTTATTACTTCCCTGATTTTTTCTGCCGGATATTAGTTGCCGGAAGCTTCACCAAGTTGGAAATTGCAAGTGGCAAGTGGCAAATTTCGGAACTGCGTTGGCGATTGTAAAGATGCCAGATGCCAGCTCCCAGATGCCAGAGGCTTCGCGGAGAGTAAAAAGCTTTGCTTTTGGTGGTGGGTAGTTCTTTTACGTCTTAGGTTTAGACGGATAGAAAAACTATTTATCCCTCTTTTTTACCGCAGGTAAAAAGGAGGGGGGACCGACCTTCAATAAATTTAAAATTAAAGGATAGTATATTTCGTGCGAATATACTATCCTTTATTTGTTACTGAATCGGGGCGGTGGGTGGTACCCTACGCGACAAAGGAGCGTAGTTGAATCGTTAGATTCAAAGGTAATAACCTTACCGTTATGAGAT